>CAJBJW010000140.1 GCA_903953455.1 uncultured Pseudomonadota bacterium
AAATAAGCCGGCGTGGGGCTCATATATTTGTGGCACTTGTTCAAATAGCATTGCCATCAAATTGACAACGATAAGCAGCGCAATCCAGTTTTCTACTTCTTTTTGGTAATTGAATTCGATTTTGGGGTCAAATAACCAACTGTAAAGCCATTTTCTGAAGGGTAAATCCGTCGGAATGTCAGCACGATAATCATGCCCCCGAATTTTTCCCCGAATATCATCTTGTTTTACATCCATTGCTACTCTCCTTAAAACTCAACTTCTGCAATTTTGATAGGATAATCCCCGCCATCACAAATTGTGATATGGATCTGTAATTTTTTATCAATAACGTCTGAATCAGTCAGTGCCGTGACATCAAACGGAACCGCAGAACCTGGTGGTGTAGGCAATGCTTTTTCAAGTATCATCTGCCCGGTCGTGGTGTGTTCCTCTTTATCACATGCCGCAACAATCGTAATTGGCTCAAGTGTAAATGGATTGATTAAATTCGATAATTCCGCTGGCTTTGTGGTAATTGCTTTTAAACAATCTCCCCATACATGAGGCGCATTTGAGTTTGCGTCCGTTGGGGCACAGGCGCTAATCGCGTAATCTTTATTGAAACGCTCCGCTCCAGCAGTCGTCAACCATTTCCCCCACGTTTCACCGCTTTGCTTAGTTGTTTCAGTGCGATGACCTTCTAAATAGGCTTCATAGCCAAGCCATCCTGTTAAAATTAAAACGCCAAATAAAAACACGAGAAAAGCACGATCCGTGTTTGTCATTCCAACGTCGTCAAGTGAGTTATCATTGTTATCGTCATTTGCCATAATTTAATGCCTACTCCGAAAAAAACATTTTCAAGCAATTGTTTTCGCGCGAAATCATTGCCTACCAATTAAAATTACACATGCTATGTTTGCTTCATAATCTCTATCTCGTATTATTTTACTTTTTCGAGTAATCTAAAGAGAAAACCTAACAAAAAATGTATATTCATGTGAATAATTTTCATTCACGTGTCATAGCCTAACATTTTGTTAGAAAACTGTAAAAATCTCACTTAAAATAAATGACTATTCTTATAAAAATAGGCGTTTACGTCTCAAAACGATCCATTTTCCTCAGCACCGGAAACGCAATCATACAAATCAAGGTCACCCCAATTGTTATACATCCACCGATAATCACCGATGGCACCAACCCTAAAAAAGCAGCACTTAATCCAGATTCAAACTCCCCGAGTTCATTTGAAGCACCAATAAATACAGAATTCACTGCACTTACTCGTCCACGAATATCGTCAGGCGTTTCAAGTTGCACAAGAATATGGCGAATATAGACACTAATCATATCGCCAGCACCAACAAGAAGCAGCGCGGCAAGTGACAAATAAAATTGCTCGGAAATACCAAACAATACCGTCGCGCCACCATAAATAAGTACACCGGTAAACATCCACGCGCCTACGCGTCGCGTAAGGGGAAAAAATCCCAGTAAAATTGACGTTAAAGAAGCGCCTAATGCGGGTGCCGCCCGAAGTAAACCCAAACCGACTGAATCAACGTGCAGAACATCCAGCGCGTAGGCAGGTAAAAGCGCTGTGGCACCACCAAATAACACCGCCAGCAAATCGAGCGACAGCGCACCTAAAACCACCTGTTTTGAGCGCACAAAACGCAAACCTTCCAAAACGCCATGCCATGAAATCGGTTCTCGTTTATTTGGAATTATCGTCGTACGTATAGGTAACATCAACAAAACAGCCATAAACAATAACGCAGAAATAACGCTGTAAACCATCTCCTCACCAAACAAATAAAGCGCACCACCTAACGGAGGCGCAGCAATCACCGCAATATGAAACAGTGAGGAATTTAAGGCAACCGCAGAAGCTAAACTCTCACGAGGGACTAAATCCACTAAAATGGCTTGACTCGCGGGCATCATAAACGCTCGCGCCACACCATAAAGCGCCATCACCCCAAAAACAGGTAAAGCCGACGTTAAACCTTGCTGAGTAAATATAAGCAATAAAATGCCACAGATTAACTCAATCGTAAAACAGGCCAGCACAATCCATCGTCGATTCCACTGATCTGCAAAGTGACCAGCAATCAAAATCAGCAGTGCAAACGGTAAAAATTGTGCTAAACCAATAAGGCCTAAATCTAAGGTACTGCCTGTTTTTTGATAAATTTGCCACCCTACCGCAACGCTCTGCATTTGCACAGCAATCGTGGCAAGAAATCGAGCAATCACAAACAACGTTAAGTTTTTATGTTTAAGTACGGTAGTTGACGTCATGGCAGTAAAGTAATGAATTTTTTGAGGAAATTTATAAAAGAATACAGATAGTGTAAAACGTTTTTTTATATTTTCATTTTATTTTATGATACTTGTATGTCAGTGCAGTTTGTTTAATACTTAAGGCACGTTTAAACCTCACTTCTACATTAAAATCACCATGGATATTATTTTTTTAGGTCAACTTGAAATTGAAACGATTATTGGAATTTATGATTGGGAAAGAGAAACCAAACAAAAAGTTCTTCTCGATATAGAAATGGCTTTTGATATCCGCAAAGCCGCTCAAACCGATGACATCGCATATACGTTAAATTATAAAACGGTATCAAAACGGATTATTTCGTTTGTTGAAAGTAGCCATTTTTTTCTAGTCGAAACGTTAATTTCAGAAATAGCCACTATTATTCTCAGTGAATTTAATGTACCTTGGGTGCGTATTACCTTAAATAAAAAAGGTGCCATTCGTGGTGCAAGCGATGTCGGAATCATTATTGAGCGAGGCGAAAAATAAATCATGCATGGCTACATAAGCATCGGTAGTAATATCGATAAAGACATTCACATTCCAGCCAGTATACAGGCCCTTGAAACGCATTTTGGTGAACTGGTGTTATCAAGTATTTATGAATCCGAGCCAGTTGGTTTTTCCGGTGAGCTATTTCATAACCTTATTGTGCGCTTTGAAAGTGATTTAGACGTCAAAACCGTCGCAAAAAAACTAAGACAAATTGAACTCGAAAACGGCCGCACACGCGAAAGCCAAAAATTTTCGGCGCGAACGCTCGATCTAGATTTGATATTGTATGGGGATTTAATCCTCAGCGACGGGCGTCTACAAATTCCACGCGACGAAATTGAACGTTATGCGTTTGTACTAGAACCACTTGCCGAAATTGCCGCATTGGAAACGCATCCATTAAGTGGCATCACTTACGGTCAGTTATGGCAGAACTTTGATAAAACGCAGTTATCGCAAATCAAAATACCTCTAGCAAAATAACGTACGTCCCCCATCAACGCTCAAAATTTGACCTGTAATATAGTTTGCATCTTGTACTAAAAATAAAACGGCTTTTGCAATATCATCGGGTTGCCCACTACGTTTGAGCGCAATACGCGCTAAGATCTCTTGTTTTTCGACGTCAAGTAATTCGGTTTCTGGCCAAAGAATGGCACCGGGAGAAACGCCATTCACCCGAATTTTCTCGCCAAATTCTTTTGCTAAAATTTTCGTCATTGCCGCTAATCCGGCTTTTGCAATGCTATAAACAGAATGATTTTTTAGTCCGCGCTCAGCGTGAATATCAATAATATTCACAATACACCCTTGCCGCGCTGATAGCGTCGACAATAATTCACTCGCTAAAAAATACGGCGCTTTTAAATTGCTTCCCAAAAGCTCATCCCACTGGATTTGTGTCGTTTTTTCAACGTCGTTTGGGTAGAAACTTGACGCATTATTGATGAGGACATCAATGCCGCCCCATTCCAATTGAGCCTGCTTGGCGAGATTGACAAGTTCAGGCATTTGCAATAAATCCGCTGCGTGTATTGCCGCTGAATGGGGGCGAATCGCGTTAAGTTCATCCCTTAATTCTGTCGCTTGCGTGACGGACGTTTGATAATGCAAAAAAATGTTGTAGCCTTGCGCGTGAAGTAATCGTGCGCAACTTGCTCCAATTCGTTTTGCCGCGCCAGTAATCAGTACATTTTTTTGCATAGACTTCTCACAAAAATTAAGTTTTTAAAAATGACGCGACAATAATATTTTGATTGATTAAATACTAAGACGTACCCCAATCCACCCTGCACGAGGGGCTCCCGGAGACACGAAACGCCCGCTATTGTATTCATCACCTAATACTTCATCTGCCTGCCCGTAAACACCAAACGTATTATACCGCACATCAAAAATATTATTTACCTTGCCAAATAAGGCAAAATTCTTAGTAATTTTATATTCGGCTGTCCCATTAAACACCCAATACCCTGACAGCGGCTTAGTTAAGTTAGCTTCGTCACCTCGAAAAAATTGTTGCCCACTATATTGGCCGTTAATGCCTAGAGAGACTTTTTTCCATAAATCAACACTCATTGCCGCTTTGAACATGTGTTCGGGAATTGAAGAAATTTTATCTCCTTTGTTCACACGCGCGATTTCATCAGTGTTGTTTGGATTTTGAATATCAAATCCATCTAAGTAACGCGCATTGAGATAGGTATAATTTGTAGAAAAATGCCAGTCATCAATCGAACTTAATACGCTCTGTTTATCAATAGAAGTCCCAGACTCTATACCATAACGACGTGTTTGTCCCACGTTGCTAAAATACCCTTGACTAGCCAATTCACCTGCACGATGAAAAATAATATCATCATGATTAATCGCATGGAAAAAGCCTAAATTCCACTTCCATTGTCCATCAACCAATTTATTTAAATTACCTCGAACGCCACCTTCCCATGTTTTGGCAACCACTTGATTTAAAGGAGGATCAGCGACAAATGAATTGGGTAATTTACAAGGTGCTTCAGGATCAGCGCAACTGAGTTCCATTGGTGTAGGAGCACGAGAAGACTCTGCGTAATTCCCATATACATTGACGTTATCAAGCAATTGATACGTCAACCCTGCGGATGGATTTAGACGTTCAAAAGTATGATTGCCATTTAAATTTTTCCCTGACTCATCGTTGATATACTTATCTTTCATATCAACCACAATGTGATTGTAGCGTCCTGCGACCGTTGCAGCGAGTTTATCGGTAATGGAAAATGTATCCGTTAAGAATACACCCACCATTTCTGTTCCTGCATGTAAACGCACTTTCGATTCGTCAACGTAAAATCCACTTCCTACCGTACCTCTATCTGCCGTTAGAGAACCCAATTCAGTATTGGAAGCAAAATGAATTTGCGAAACATCATAACTTGTCCCTACGGTTAAATTATTTTGATGTTTGAATAAATCACCCGTAAAAGCAGTTTGCAGTGTGCCTCCTTTACCGCGCATTTGAGTGGCACTACTGTTGCGTGTTGCACCCAGAACATTAGAACCGGACATAATATAGTTATTATTCACATCTTTAACTGCCTCGCCATCATCACACAAAAATGACGAATCTTCACATGGTCCATAGTCACTATCATCACCATTAAACGTACGCATACGATTTTGACGGAAATAGGTATTCGCACTCACTTCGATGTTATCGGTCAAGTCATAACTACCAGACAGCTCAGAGAAAAACATCCTTGTCACGGTTTGATCGGGGTGAGTAAAAATTGCTTTGCGGTTTTCATTGAGTAATTGAATAGGCGTTGCACCATTACCACGCATATTGTTATCGTTGCCGCCCAAAGTGAGATCAAGAGAGCCTTTATCTCCTCGCCAACTCAATGTTCCAAATGCACGATCCGCTTTAGTAGGTGAAAAATCTCGCCAACCCGCTTCCTCAAAATGGTTCAAATCAATGAAATAACCCCATGTACCATTATTCCAACCACTGGTTAATTCTTCGGAATGTCTATCCCATGACCCACCATATACTTCAAGTTGGTGTTTAGGTGAAGAAAACCCCGTTTTTGTTTTGACCGCAATCGCGCCACCTAAGGTATTTAGACCATAGACTGGATTAGATGAATACAACGCCATGGAATCAATGGCACCTTGCGGAATTAAATCCCAATTCACGGTATCGCCAAACGGTTCGTTAAAACGCACGCCATTGACATAGGTTGATAAACCTTGCGGCAACCCCATAAGCGGCGACGCCACAAAGCCACGATAATGAATATCGGGTTGCAGTGGATTATTTTGCGCTTCGTTGACGTGCGCACTGCCTAAATAGCGGTTGATATAATCAGCTAGTGAAATGGTTTGCGCCTTTTCAAGTTGATCCGCGCTCACAGTCTGCACGTTTGTTGGTAATTTGTCTGCGTCAATATTGCCGCCGATGGGTGAAGTGCCGACAATATTCATAATACCTAAATCTTGCGGTTCATCTTGCGCAAAAACAAGTTGACTAAGCGTTAACGTAAAAATGCCATAAGCAAATTTATTCATAAAAATACCTTAATAAATTAAATTATTGTCAATCATAGGAAAACATAACCTCTAAATACTATAGCGCGCTATAAAAAAGGAATTTTTCCTATAATCAAAAAAACCACGATACAACAAAACCGTACCGTGGTGATAAAGGAAGAACACACCTAAAGGAGAAAAACCTTCCGAACCTAACTAATTGTAAAATCGATGAAAACCAGCGTAGAAACCCCCGTTAATTGCGCTATTGGGATTGCTGCGCCTATGCCATTAGCATCGGCATCATAAGAAAGTACCTGGCTTGCTGAGTCAAAAACCAAATAATCATCTGCATCTAATGCATTCGTACCAATAACTAAATTAGTAGCACCCACCGCGCCTAGTGTTGATAATGCCAGATAAAAATCATCATTGAGTGCGATTTTATCCTTGCCACTGATAAAATCTGTAATTGTGTCAATACCTGTTAACGCACTCGCACTTTCTTTGTAGCGCTGAACTGCGGTTGCAGCGCCTGTAACTGCTTGACTATGTACTTGACCAAACACGAACGTATCTGCACCAGTGCCGCCCGTTAATAAATCATGACCACCATTACCTATGAAAACGTCGTTATTGGGTGTACCAATAAACGTATTCACATTACCGTTACCAATAAATTTCAAGCCATTTGCACTCACACCACTCGCATCCACTTTCACATTATCAAAGGTTTGCCCTAATTTAAGGCCTGACCCCACAGTGCCTGTCGCACTTGCGTTTAAATAATAATGATTATGGATTAACTGCAACGCACCGTCTTCAACGTTAATGCGACCCACTGTTGTGCCAACTTCGACCACTTCCATACTTTTAAAGTTATCGTCATTTAAAATCACCGTGCCATGCGCTAAGGTGTCTGCGCCGCCAGTTACACGCAGCGTATCTGTTCCATTTCCGCCAATAACAACATCATGTTTTGCACCGGTTGCAATCCATTCTGCGCTACCATCATCCGCTTTACCCGATGAGCCTAAAATACCGCTTTCAAAACCAGTAATAGTGAACATATCATCCCCATCACCACCGTCTAAATAGTCAGCACCTTGATGTCCAACCAATAAATCATTGCCTGTATTGCCGTAGTAAGTATCATCGCCTAAACGCAGCGTTGCGTTATCAACACCTCGACTGCCGTAGCCTATGTCGTCGTCATTGGAGCCATCAGCACGGGCGTAACTCGCTTCTGTACTTTCTTCAAAAAAGTCATCTTTATGCAAGACGTCATGAAATAAATAACCAATGGAGGCGTCATCAAGCTGAAAGTCACCCATGCTATAGGTTGTTGGCGTTGCACCAATAACCGTGGCAGCCGGTGTGAAGGTAAAATCTTCGTAATCCACCATCACCGTCACACTTTCAGTTTTACCTCCTGAAACACCATAAAAATGCAATCCCGGATTCGTTGTTCCTAAATCAAGTGACTCCATGGCGGCATCTAATTGCTCATTACTTAAAACAATAGAAACTCCACTAGTGAGTTGAATTTGTTCAATATGGGAAAAGGTAAAATTAGAATAATCACCTGACTTACTAAAAATGATTTTATCGATGGCATTAGGTATCCCTAATGTACTTTTTACTGTAGATACTGATGTACCCGTGTAATAAACCGGAACCACAACCGCGTCCGTTGCTCCAATCCCTGTTCCATTGGTGCCACCATCAATCACAAAGCCATCTTTTAATTTCCCTGTGATTTTAAAAATATCACTTCCTGCGCCGCCATCAACCGTACCCACGATTGATAAGGTAAATTGATCATTCCCTGATGTGGATTTATATTTTGTTGCCATGCGTAAAACTTGCCCCTTTAGATACCAAAAATACGACTAAAAATAAAAAACGTATTCTAAAGAGCAACGTTATAAAAAAATATAGGAATTTTTCCTGAATTTCAAAAGGCGTTTAATGTAAATCGAGCAACGCTGCAATATTAGCGAGTTGCGCCATGGAGGTCACATTGAGTTTGCTGCGAATTGTTGTGCCGTAATTGGCAACGGTTTTATAACTTAAACATAATTGTTCTGAAATTTGATGAGCCGTGAGTCCTTTTGCTAGCAAAACAAATACATCAAACTCACGAGGCGACAATGTTCCAATGATGGCTTGATAGGTAGTCATATCTTGTTGGTTTTGAGCATCATCAACTAAACTAGGATCGATGTAAATCCTCCCTTTGGCGACTTGTTTGATGGCGTCAATTAACATATCAGGATGCGCGTGTTTACAAATATAGCCCCGTGCGCCTGCGTCGAGCGCCCTTTGAATATAGGCTTTTTCATGATGAACACTAAACACAATAATTTTTGCGCTGTCTTCTCGCATGACTAAACGTCGCGTGGTTTCCAGTCCACCAATGCCCGCCATCGATAAATCCATCACCACAATATCGGGTTTGTGTTCGCTGTAAATTTGCAATACTTCTTCACCGCGCGATGCTTCGGCAATGACGTCAATATCCGGCTCAGTTGCCAGCAACAAACGAAAACCCGCGCGGACAACAGCATGATCGTCAACTAAAATTACCGTAGTTTTTTCTGTATTCATAAATGTCGTCACAAAGGGATTTTAACGTGAATGGCCATGCCTTGCTGAGGCTGAGTTTGAATATGAAATTCACCTTGCAAACTGCGCACACGCTCACGCATACTCAAAAGGCCAAACCCTTTTTGTATATGCTCTGTATCACAACCTTGGCCGTTATCACTCATAACCAAACGTAATTGTTGATTTTCATCGATTGATAAATCAATTGAAACCGCACTCGCATTCGCATGACGCAGAACATTGGTTAATCCCTCTTGTACCATTCTAAAAACATGAATACATATCGTTTCAGGTAAAAATTCAATTTCACCGTGACAGACAAACGTAATGGTTAAATCATGGCGCTGCTGCCAATGCGCAATTAAATCCTCGAGCGCGGCTTTTAATCCAAGCTGGGTTAACACCAGCGGATGGAGTTGTTGCATCATAGAGCGCACAACGCCCATGAGATGGTCGCAAATTGAAACAACGTGGTCTGTACTTTGTTTAATGAGTAAATTTGCACCATTATCAAGTTTTGCTACCGTCACCGTCATGACTTTAATAGCGGTTAACGATTGCCCTAACTCATCGTGTAACTCTTGCGCAAGACGTTGACGCTCATCTTCTTGGATAGCCAACGTATGTTGCGTTAAAGAGCGATTTTCTTGCTGGCTGGCGTTTAATTTTTCAATTAAATGATTTATCGCGCGGGCAATTTGATTCATGTCCTCGCTAGAAAAACGGGGTAATTGACTTTGATAATCGCCCTGTTCCACACGCGCTAAACTTTGGACAATAATGAAAATGGCTTTTAAAACGCGACTGAGTATCACATGAATAGTGACAAAAACCAGAAAAATGAGCGAATAAAGCAGCCCAAAAAACGCTAAGCTTTCGTCCCACACTTCGCTGATCTCATTAAGTGGATTGGCTTCAATGAGCATGATTAGCGCATTACCATCAGACGTCATTAAAGTTCGTTCAATTTGAATAGGCGCCCCTACCACCAAATTCACAAACCAACGTGGCGGAGTTTCAATCGTTGGCGAATTTTGCGTAATGGGAACAGTTAAGATATTGCCCGAAGGCTCTTTAAGTTGAATATGCAAATGGCGCGTTTCTTTGAGCGCATTGAGTTGCGCGAGCCACTGCGTTCTTGCGTGATTTTGAGATAATTCAAAGGTGACTAGTTGGGTGGCAAGATGAATAGAGGATTGCATTTCTTGCTCAACAGCGCGTTTCGCATGCCAAAGTGTCATCATTGCTCCAACGGCAAAAACACAAATAGATAATAATAAAATACGGGTGTAAATTTGATAACGAAGCGTTTTTATTTTCACCCTATTACCTTTTTTATAAAAATGACGATTACGATTTCACATCAAAATACGCCAACCCTTTAAGCATCAAAAAATAAGCCATCAGCGTAAAAAGACAAGCTAGCGATAAACTCAGCCAGAAATTGACTCCGTATTGCAGTAAAGCAGGAAGGGTAACAAATAAAATCAGCGACGGCAGGACTAACCAAAAGATACTAGTCGATAATTGCGCAATGCGTTCTGTATCGCCTGAATCAACATACATCCAAATAAAAGCAAGCAGAGAGGTGAGAGGGAGTGACGCTAACGCAGCAGCTAAGTATGTACTGCGTTTCGCTATTTCTGAGATCGCAACCAACAAAGTGGCTGAAATCAGTATTTTGAGCGCATATTCGATCATTATCGAATTAAAAAATTCCGCAACAAATCATGTCCATGTTGCGTCAAAATCGATTCTGGATGAAATTGCACCCCTTCCACATCGAGCGTTTTATGGCGCACGCCCATAATTTCATCTAAATTACCTTCCTCATCTTCTGTCCATGCGGTGACGTCAAGGCAATCTGGCAAACTGGCTTGCTCAATGACAAGTGAATGATAACGTGTTGCGGTAAAGGGATTACTAAGGCCATGAAAAACACCCTTATCGCCGTGATGCACGAGCGAAGTTTTGCCATGCATAATTTGCTTTGCATGAATAATATTCCCGCCGTAGGCATAACCAATACTTTGATGCCCAAGGCAAACCCCTAAAAGCGGTACTTTACCAGCAAAATATAAAATCGACTCAACCGAAACGCCCGCTTCTTTAGGCGTGCAGGGGCCGGGAGAAATGACAATTTTATCGGGTGATAATTTTTCAATGCCTGCAATAGTAATTTGATCATTGCGAACCACCGTCACGTTTGCACCAAGTTCGCCCAAATATTGCACGAGGTTATAGGTAAATGAATCGTAATTATCAACCATGACCACTTTCATAAACTTTCTCCTTCCAAACCCGCCTCAGCCATTGCCACCGCACGAAAAACAGCACGGGCTTTATTCATCGTTTCTTCCCATTCACTTAACGGCACAGAATCATAAACGATGCCTGCACCGGCTTGAATGTGTAATTTTTTATCTTTTATGACCGCTGTGCGAATAGCAATGGCGGTATCTAAATTACCAGTCCAACCAATATAGCCAACAGCACCAGAATAAATACCACGTTTGACGGGTTCAAGCTCGTCAATAATTTCCATTGCGCGAATTTTGGGCGCACCGCTTACCGTACCCGCTGGAAACGTCGCGGCTAAGACATCAAACGCATTTTTGCCTTTTTTTAGCGTCCCTGTGACGTTCGACACAATGTGCATGACGTGCGAGTAACGCTCAACAATCATTTTATCGGTAAGTTGTACACTACCAATTTCAGCAACGCGTCCTGTATCGTTACGCCCCAAATCAATCAGCATTAAATGCTCTGCAATTTCTTTAGGATCCGCAAGTAATTCTTTTTCAAGCTCTACATCATGCTCGGGCGTGGTACCACGTCGGCGTGTCCCAGCAATAGGGCGCACGGTTACGGTATCTTCTTCAAGTCGAACTAAAATTTCCGGTGATGAGCCAACGATATGAAAATCACCCAAGTCCAAATAAAACATATAAGGTGACGGATTCAAACAACGCAAAGCGCGGTATAAATTCAGCGGCGCAGCCGAGAAGGGAATCGACAACCGCTGAGAAAGGACCACCTGCATAATGTCGCCATTGGTAATATATTCTTTCGCGCGACGCACCGCATTTTCAAACCCTTCTTGCGTAAATCCAGATATAAAATCGCTTTCATTAACCGTTTTTGGACTCGAATGAAGCTGTGCCTGTGCTTGTGATTCACGAAGTCGCGTAGCTAAAATTTGCAGTCGCTCTTGTGCTCGCTCATAAGCATTAAATTCTTCTGGGTTCGCATGCGTTAGCAGGAGCATTTTGCCCGATAAATTATCAAACACGAGTAGTTCTTCAGACACCATCAAAACAATATCAGGCGCTCCGATTTCATCGTTTTTTTGAACTTTGCAAACACGCGGTTCAATGTAGGAAATAGTTTCATAACCAAAATAGCCAACTAAACCACCATTAAAACGCGGCAAACCGGTGACATCAGGCACACGATAGCGTGCTTTAAAATCTTCAATCCATTCAAGGGGATTAACGTCGTCAACTGTTTCAATAATTTCATCTTCATTCGTAACAGTAATTTTATCGCCAAAAATTTTCACCACTGTTTTGCATGGTAAACCAATAATGGAATACCGCCCCCATTGCTCGCCACCGTGAACGGATTCAAATAAATAAGAATACGCACCATCCGCCAATTTTAAATAGGCACTAAGTGGGGTGTGAACATCCGCAATAATCTCGCGGCTAATAGGAATACGGTTATAACCCTGTTTGTTATATTGGTTAAATTGTTCGGGAGTCATGCGCTTAAAATCACTCTTTTAATTGGCTAAAAACGAATCATAAATGAAAAGATACCATAATTTATAGACGCACACCAAACGGCAATAACTTAATTTCAATGCGCAAATCCTTGTCTAAAAATTATTTTTAGGCTACATTTAGGAAATTACGAATTACTGTAATAGAAACGATTAAAAATCTTAGGAGTTGTCATAATGAGTGAATTGAGTGCAGAAAAATTAGGACTTGCGCATGTTGGAAAAGTATTTCATAACTTAAGTTATGCGCAACTTTTCGAGCATGAAGTCGCTAATAATGAAGGACACGTATTGAGTAGCGATACGATGACAGTCGACACAGGAAAATTCACTGGACGCTCGCCGAAAGATAAATTTTTTGTGCAACAAACACCTTCAAATGACCATATTGCTTGGGGAAATGTCAATAAATCCGTATCAGCGGCGATTTTTGATGAGCTTTACGCAGACGTTATTGAGTTCCTCTCAGGCAAAGATATATACGTCACTGACGGTTATAGTGGCGCTCATGCTGACACCCGCAAGTCTGTCCGTTTTATTACCGAATTTGCATGGCAATCACATTTTGTTAAGAACATGTTTATTCGTCCAAACGAAAGTGATTTAACGCACTTCTCGCCTGATTTTCGCGTCTATAACGCCAGTCACTTAACCAATGCAAAATGGGAAAAACAAGGTTTAAACTCTGAGGTTTTCTGTATTTTCAACATTGAAAAAAATGTCGCCATAATTGGTGGTACTTGGTACGGTGGTGAAATGAAAAAAGGCATTTTCACCATGATGAATTATTGGTTGCCACTCGAAAAAATCTTGTCGATGCACTGCAGTGCTAATGTTGGCAAAGAGGGCGACGTTGCGTTATTTTTTGGTTTATCAGGTACGGGTAAAACCACACTTTCAACAGACTCAGAGCGCAAACTCATCGGTGATGATGAACATGGATGGGATAACACAGGCGTCTTTAACTTTGAAGGCGGTTGTTATGCCAAATGTATCGGTTTGTCACAAGAAAATGAACCTGAAATTTTTAGCGCCATTCGACGTGATGCGCTACTAGAAAATGTGGTTTATGACGAAAACTTTGTCGCTGACTACAATGACAGCTCCAAGACTGAAAATACACGTGTTTCTTATCCCATTGACCATATTGATAATCACGAAAAAACATTAAGCGCAGGTCACCCACAGAATATTATTTTTCTCACCTGCGATGCGTTTGGTGTATTGCCACCAGTTTCTAAATTATCCAAAGAACAGGCAATGTATTATTTTCTTTCAGGCTATACCGCAAAAGTTGCGGGTACAGAGCGCGGCGTAACCGAGCCACAAGCCACTTTTTCAGCTTGCTTTGGCGAAGCCTTCCTTCCTCTACATCCAACCGTTTACGCCACGTTACTAGGCGAAAAAATGGTGCAACATAATGTACACGCGTATTTGGTCAATACAGGATGGACAGGCGGTGGTTATGGCGTAGGCAAACGCATGAGCATTAAAGGCACTCGCGCCTGCATTAACGCTATTTTGGACGGCAGCATTAACCATTCAGAATTCGAAGTGATGCCATTTTTTAATCTTAATATACCCAAAACGCTCGAAGGAGTTGATACCCAATTACTTAACCCACGCAATGCTTGGGAAGATAAAACGCATTTTGATGAAACAGCGCAAAAGCTAGCTGGTATGTTTGTCGAAAACTTCAAAAAATACACGCAAGCCAATCACGATTTCGACTTTACGCAAGCTGGCCCACAGCTTTAGATGTGCGCAATTAGCGCGACAACAACTTAAGTTATCGCGCTAATTTAGCCTTACAATGCCTCACTTATGCGAATTAAACAGAAAAAAATTATTTTCAGCGGAATTATTTTCGCGTTGCTAGCAGGCATTCTCTTCAGGTTCACTCTTTATTCCAAATCACCAAACCTCACATTAACAACGTTAGATGGTCAATCAATAGCGTTAGACCATTTACGAGGAAAGCCCGTTATAGTGACATTTTGGGCAACGGATTGTGAAAGTTGTCTGAAAGAAATTCCTGTATTTTTAGATTTATATTCGCGTTATCATTCGCAGGGACTCGAAATCATTGGTGTATCCATGTATTACGACCCACCAAACCATGTTGTTGAATTTAACAAACAACATTCACTCCCCTATCCTATTGTGCTTGATATTGACGGAACAATTGCCAAGGCGTTTGAAAATACTCGCGTCACACCAACGACTTTTCTGCTGACACCAAGCGGTGAAATAGGCTGGAAAAAAACAGGCTTGTTTGAATTAACACAAATACAGCCTAAAATTGAGGCTTTTTTAGGCAAATGAAGAAATATCATGCTCTGGTTTAAAGCGCTGCACTTGATTGCAATGGTCTGTTGGTTTGCGGGATTGTTTTACCTGCCACGTTTATATGTCTATCATGCAATGAGTGACGATAAAGAAAGTCGTGAACGTTTTAAAGTCATGGAACGTAAATTGTTTTACGGCATTATGACGCCCTCGATGCTTGCAACGTTTGCGTTTGGCATAGGGTTACTGCTTGCGGGATCATGGCAACTTTATGCGACTGCTGGGTGGTTGCACGCTAAATTTGCGATGTTAATTATTCTTGCGATATATCATTATTTTTGTTGGCAATGGCTGAAAGATTTTCGTGACGACATCAACCAGCGTAGCCATATTTTTTATCGTTGGATGAATGAAATACCTGTGATATTTCTAGTCGCTATAATAATTTTAGCTGTCGTAAAACCATTTTAACGTCAAAACGTGCGGCATTGAGTGCCGCACGTTTTACAAAAGCAACAAATTATGCACTAACCTGTGCAATCCAATCTTGTAAATTGTAATAATTTGTAACACGTGCAACTTTATTGTCACGAATATCAAAAAATGCGCCTGCTGGTAAATTATATTTTTGGCCTTGCGCAAGAGGTAACCCCTCGTCTGTTTGCAAATATTCACCTAGCACCACAAATTCAGCTGACGCTCTTGTTCCATCAGCACTAGCCATGATAACCATATCAACCAACTGTTCTTTATAGCTTACATTCATGCCAGACATGAACTGCGTAAATGCGTCTTTACCCATATCGCGCTTACCTTGATTGATGTCATGAACAACATCATCAGTAAGTAAACTTAAAAATGTATCCATATCGCCTTTGTTAAAAGCGGCATAATAATTTTCAATTAACGCAATTGCAGTAGACTGACTCATATGATTTCCTCTTATTTAAGATAAATTAAAATTAACATCAAAAGATTATTTTAACTGAGAATGAATTTTTTTTTAAAAAAACTAGTATTTTTCCAAATAATTGCTATAATTTACAGACTTTGCCGGGGTGGCGGAACTGGTAGACGCGCTGGATTCAAAATCCTGTGGAGGTGACTCCGTGCCGGTTCGATTCCGGCCCTCGGTACCAAATAGGTTTCCGAGAGAGACGACGCAAAGAAATAAGAAAGCCCTTGAGTTATTAAACTTAAGGGCTTTTTTATTGTTTAAAAAATATAAACAAACAACCCTATGCCACGAAAAAACCATTACCTCGTAGTCCAACTATTTAAATTTAGCCTATAATTAACTTATTATTATTGCTTAAGGATAGTTTTATCATGCAACCTTCTACTAGTCGTGCTATCAATTTCAAAACATCATTAACAGCTATTCGACGTGCAGCAGCAGATGTATATCTTTTTACAGACAAATTGAGTTGGCTAAAAATTGCACATCAGGTGGCGTTAAAATCCATGCAATCCGTAGACTCACTGCAAAAGGAAATGGATACGTCAGATGATTTAAGCGCTGTACTAGCATCCTCTTCTTCAGTAATATTTTTCGATGATATTGTAGATGAAGACATCATGAGTGAATTAGAAAGCTATATTATTACACGCACTAAAAATAATAAAGATGACGATCTCACCCAATTTTTAAATGAAGTACTAGAAAAAATTGAAGATAAATTTAAAGTCCTTATTAAAAAAATACATGATTTTAACGCTTTGATGAAAAATGAATTAGATTAACGTCATTGCAATTCGTCATCTGCACCCCATCATAATTAGCATTGGCATGATAAAGTTTACATAGAAGTGAACACCATAAAAGAAGTCATAACACTCAATTTATTGATACTTTTTTAATTTATTATTTACGTGAACCAATAAAGATCGATTATTTATAGACCGTTTTTTATTCACTTATAGCGGTATATTTTGTATTTAGTGGAAAGTACTAAGGCGACAGCTTCAATTTTTTGTGTCAAAATCTGCATATATTTTCAATTTATTTACTATTTTTGGGAAATTACTTATGAAACGCATTTTTTTATTCTTAGTCACCAATCTAGCAGTCATGCTAGTGATTGGGATTATTTTTAATGCACTCGGCTTGCACAGTTCACTCGCTGCCAATGGTGTTAATTTAGATTTAACGAAATTACTCATCATGTCTGCCATTATTGGCTCGTCAGGTTCCGTTATTTCACTATTGATGTCAAAATGGTCTGCAAAAAGTGCGATGGGCGTTCATATCATTGAACAACCACAAAACCAAACTGAGCAATGGCTCGTGAATATCGTTGCTCGTCAAGCGCAACACGCGGGTATTGGTATGCCTGAAGTGGGTATATTTCAATCTGATGATTTAAATGCTTTCGCCACTGGCGCAAATAAAAACAATGCTTTAGTTGCTGTGAGCACTGGTCTACTTCGTCAAATGAATCAAGATGAAATTGAAGCGGTAGTCGGCCATGAAATTAGCCATGTGGCTAATGGCGACATGATTACTATGGCGTTGATGCAAGGTGTGGTAAATACATTTGTTTATTTCTTTGCAACAGTCATTGGACACGTTGTTGATAAAATCATCTTAAAAAATGAAGAACGTGGTTATGGGATGGCGTATTACATTACGCAAATGGCCGCACAAATCGTTCTAGGCATTTTAGCCTCAATGCTCACAATGTGGTTCTCACGCTACCGCGAATTCCGTGCAGATGCAGGCGGCGCTAATTTAGCCGGTCGTGAAAAAATGATCGACGCACTACGTGCTTTGCAACGTGCTCATGAACCTGAAGCACTGCCAGGTCAGCTTGCTGCATTTGGCATTAACAGTGGCGGTAGCATGATGAAGTTATTTATGACTCACCCACCACTTGAAGAACGTATTGCTGCATTGCAAAATCTTCGTTAAATAAAAAAACTGGTGCGAGTTTAAAACAACTCGTACCTTTTCGCTTTTTACAGAATATATAAAAAATCATGAGCATTTCACTTTCAAATCGAGTCAACGCAGTCAAACCCTCTCCCACGCTAGCCATTACCGCCAGAGCAGCTCAAATGCGTGCAGCAGGCAAAGATATTATTGGTCTGGGTGCGGGTGAGCCAGATTTTGATACCCCAGATTTTATTAAACAAGCTGCTATTGACGCCATTAACAAAGGTTACACTAAATACACACCTGTTGATGGTATTGCGAGTTTGAAAACAGCCATCATTAACAAATTCAAAAAAGATAACGGTTTAACCTACCTACCTAAACAAATTTTAGTCTCTTGTGGAGGTAAACAAAGTTCATATAATCTTACTCAAGCACTGTTAAATGCCGGTGATGAAGTCATTATTCCTGCTCCTTATTGGGTATCGTATCCTGATATGGTAATTTTGGCAGATGGGGTACCTGTCATTATTCATACCACGCAAGAACAAAATTTCAAAATAACACCTGCACAACTTCTCGCAGCGATTACACCTAAAACACGATTAATTTTTATTAATAGCCCCTCTAATCCTTCTGGCGTTGCCTATTCATTAGACGAATTAAAAGCACTAGGAGATGTGCTAGCTGATTTCCCAAATATCATTATTGCAACGGATGATATGTACGAACATATCCTCTGGGAATCAGGTACATTTGTAAATATTTTAAATGCGCATCCAGAATTTTACGATCGCACCGTTGTCATGAACGGCATTTCAAAAGCTTATTCCATGACAGGATGGCGTATTGGCTATGCAGCAGGCCCTGAAAAATTAATTGAAGCCATGTGCACCATTCAGTCACAAAGCACATCAAACCCAACATCCATTTCGCAACACGCCGCAGTTGCAGCGTTAACAGGCGATCAAAGTTTTATTCACCAAATGTGCGTTGAATTCAAAAAACGTCATGATTTTGTTGTTGCTGAATTAAATACGATTGATGGTATTGAATGCTTGCCAACGGATGGAACATTTTACGTGTTTCCCAATATTGAAAAATTGTTAGCACGTTTAGATGGAATTGATAATGATTTAGCCTTTTCGGATTATTTAATTGAAAAAGCTGGCGTTGCACTTGTTCCCGGTTCTGCTTTTGGAAGTGAGGGGCATATTCGCATCTCTATTGCTACAAGCATGGAAAATTTAAAAAACGCACTACAACGCATTAAACAAGCCATTTAATCATGTAATGGACAGATAAAAACAAAATTCGTAAAACCTCTGATCAATCTATCTATGTTTTAAGGACGGAAGATGAATAGCCAATTTTTACGCTGTGTGTCATTAATTGCGGCACTAGGATTTATGACAACAGCTCAGGCAATGAAAATTGCTGTAACTGATTTAACCTACTCTGAAACCGTTAATCAGTATTTTAGAGACATTAATTATCATGAAAAATCGAGCATAAAATCACAAATTGACTCTACTGATCCACAAGACACTTATAGTTATATTGAATATGGTGAGCTACATAAATTTGTTGGCGACATTAGAGACGAATTAATACACAGCGGTTTTCAAGTAATTCAATCGAAGCCATATACCGCAGCGAAAAATGAAAAAATTTTGGACATCATTGGCCGCATCAAAAAAGGTTACTATCCAAATGCCGACTATGTGCTATTTGGCACGGTTAGCGACTTAGAATTCCGTGATGAAGCCAACCCTATTACAGGCACAAACAACGTGGCAAATACGTTCAGTTTGATGCTTGTAACTGAATTTAGTTTGATCAATACGAAAACCCATGAAATAAAATCGTCATTTAGTACTTCAACAGAAGGGCAAGATGTTAGAGTGGGTAGTCCTAGCAGTAACTTAATACCTAGTCGCGGTAAAATCATTTCAGATGTTTCGCGTAATATGGGCTTGGAAGTTGCTCAGCAAATTAACTATCAATTAGGCAATGGAAATGACTACCCTAGTGGAGACGTCGAATACAATCACGCTTTTCCATCTCAGCAACCTGAAAGCGACATTATGCACTTTAATCAATAAAGTCATACTTAAAAAAAACGCCCTAGAATCGAAAACTCTAGGGCGTTTTTTTATATCAAAAAATACAATCTATTTGGGTTCTTTTAAATCCGCAGACATATGCCATGGTGAAAATGGAAATGGTAATTTTTCGGTTGAAAACGTCAGAAATAGTAAAATATGGTACTCGTAAATGGACAAACTACGCCCAAAATTGACGATATTTTCATTCTTCTCACCGCTCAACAAGACAAACACAAGCTGCATTAAAATCACTGCCCATGCAAGCCAGCGCGCAATTGTCACAACCACCGCAAATAGTAACATCAAAAAAATGCGTTTCCATGTCTGCAAATGAGATAAATGACCGTTGATTTGCTCTTCCATTGCTATTAACCTCTGTTCATAATATCACGTAAATCAAGTGCCGCCGCATTCGCACGCGCAATATGGTTTGCCATCGACAATGAATAGTTTGCAAATAAACCATAACCACTGCCATCTAAAACCATCGGACTCATAATAGGTGTTAAACTACTTTCCAATTCTCGAATCATAATATCCACGGTACGCATAGCCCGTTTATCTAGCAAAATATCATGAAAATCGTGCTTAATCGCACGCAAAATATGAAGCAATGCCCAACTAGCGCCACGCGATTCATAAAAGACGTTATCAATTTCAAGCCAAGGCACTTTCGTTGCTCCTTTGCCGCTTGCTTCTTGAATTTCTAAATCAGTCAAACCTGGTGAAAAATTACTACTTGAACTATTTGAACTCAATCGTGTCGACAAATCGCCTAAACGTTTAATCACAATCTCAGTGTATTGCCACAAGTTATCAGCACGTGCATAAAATTGCGCTTTTTTACCCGCATTTGGATTTTGCAAACGCTCCATATATTTATGTAACGCTTCAATCCCTTTTTCGTATTCAGCTTCAGTTGCAGGAAGTGCCCATGAATTTCGTTCATAGTAAAAATATGGCTCAGCAATCGCTAAATCTGGATCTTGTTCAGATTGTGATTGATCACGTGCAAAATGGTTTCTTAACGCTGTGGTTCCGTCACGTAGCATCACCAATGCACCAAACTCCCAACTCGTAATGTTATCGAGCAGAACCCCTGGAGGTGCAATATCATTGGTAATATAACCACCGCTTTTATGCAGCAATGTATCAGCAATATGTGATAATGTACTGGAATAGGCATAACCTAAAGGCAAGTCAACCGCTAACGCTTCATAACTCGGCGTTGCACCTTCTTGATTTTCTTCTGCACTCACATGTTCTGTTTTAATTGTTTCGGGGTTTGCCTGTAGGATAGCTTCTTCTAAAATATTGAATTGCGCTGGCTCCCTGCCCCACCATTGTGATAACACAAATAAAACAAAAAGACTCGTTAACGTTAAAACACTCAAAATCCAAGCAGTACCTCTGGATTTGATGCCTGTTATTTTTTCGCTTGCCGCCATAATTTGAACCTTGAAAGCAAATATCTTTGCGTGAAAATTATTTTAAAATTAAAGCGCATAGTAGCAGATTTTTACTTTTTTTGGCATGGTGAATATGGTTAAAAAAGTTTTTTTTTCGCTCGCGGATGCGCGTTATCGTACACTTTTGCTAAATGTTCAAAATCTAAATGCGTATAAATTTGAGTGGTACTAATGCTGCTGTGCCCGAGCAATTCTTGAACCGCTCGTAAATCCTGACTAGATTGCAATAAATGACTTGCAAATGAATGTCGCAACATGTGCGGGTGAACATGCGTTTGAATTCCTTTTTTCGTACACCATTGTGCTAGTCGATACTCTACACTTCGCTGACTTAATCGACTGCCGCGAGTAGATATGAAAACGGCTAATTCATTGTTACAAGAAGCTTGACGATGCTCAAACCAATTTTGCAGAGCGTCGATTGCTTTACTTCCGATAGGCAAGATACGTGCTTTACCACCCTTACCCGCTTGAACTCGCAACGATTTACCACGTAAATCTATGTCAGGCATATTCAAGCCCACTAATTCACTTAATCGTAAACCCGAGGAATAAAAAAGCTCAAACATCGCCACGTCACGCATCTCTAAAACTGAATTAACACCTGAATCTAGTAATCCACCTACTTCATCAACATCCAATGTTTTTGGTAATTTTCTCGCCTGTTTAGGGGCTTTTACATGTTGCGCAGGATTTGCATTGACAATAGCTTGATTAAATAAAAAACGATAAAAACATCGTATAGACGATAGCTCTCGCTGCAAACTTTTACTACTTAATCCTTTACGATGTCGCGTTGCAATGTGTTGGCGAACATCACTAGTTTGAAGTTGTTCCCATTGCTCAACACTTTTTGTTACACAAAAATCCACCAAATACTTTAAATCACGTTGGTAGCTTTTCAGCGTATGAATCGAAACCCTCTGTTCAACTTCGAGTTGCTTTAGAAAATCAACTAATTGTTGTTGAGCAACAGTTTGCACGTTTATTTTGAGCGTTTAGTACTATTAAACGTATAAGAAGAAACAATGTTATGTTTATTAAAACGAATCACTAAATCTTCTGAATTGCCACTGCCAATCAAACTATAGGTGTAATCGCCATACGTCCAAGTTTTTAAGCCATTTTCAATCCCAATTCGCCAAGGCGTACCAAATATATTAGTAATATCAGTTTGCGTACTTTCGCCAATTTTGATACTTGTCACTTGACCAGCAGGAAACTCATGTCCAACCGTCATACACGCTGTTAATAAAACCGCTGATAAAACAATCAGCGTATTGCGAATAATTTTTTGAACATTAAAATTGATGTTTTTCATAAGGTTTATCCTAAAATGTTAAGTTTTAGTTCGAATTAAAATGGAACTAGTTTGCATTACAATGTTAATAACGACTCAGTCGATGTGTCCAAATGTAATCGGCCGACTGATAATAACTCATCACATCATTAACTAAATCAGTTTGCGTTTCAGGCGCTACACTATGATGTTCACCAAGTGGATCATCTACCACATCAATCTTTTGTTGCGGTGATAAGTACACTAATTTATTATCTTTAAATAAACCTAATTTTTGATAATTACTAATTAGAGCACGCCCCTTCTCAGGCACTGTTTTCAAAATATCTTGACCGTAAAATTGGCTTTCATAACGCAAATTTAGCAGCCCAAGTAAGGTGGGTGCAACGTCTATTTGACTTGAAAGCGTTGTATTTTCAACAATGGGAACGTGCTTTGGAGCATAAATAAAAAGTGGAATATGATATTTATCCACTGGCAGATCTGTTTTACGTGCGCTACCAGCGCAATGGTCAGCCACCATTACAAAAATTGTATTATCAAACCATGGTTTCGTTTTTGCTGTTTTGATAAACTCTTGTATCGCGTAATCTGTGTATTTCACTGCACCTTCACGACTTTTTCCAGATGGAATATCAATTTTCCCTTCTGGATATGAATAGGGGCGATGATTTGTTGTCGTCATAATCTGAAAGAAAAATGGTTTATCCTGAGAAAAATCGTTATCAGCTTCTTTTATGGTGCGATTGAAAATAATATCGTCAGAAACGCCCCATGCATTTTTGAACGTCACTTCCTCAGAAGTAAATTGATTCTGGTCCACAATACGATAGCCATTTCCTTCATAAAACGCATTCATATTATCAAAATATCCCATACCACCATATAAAAACGCAGTATCGTAACCACGTTCTTGCAAAACATGTCCTAAATTAAACAGTCTTTCATTATCAGGGCGCTTCACAATGGATTGCCCAGCAGTTGGCGGAATAGAGAGTGTCAACGCTTCTAACCCTCGAATTGTTCGCGTTCCTGTTGCATAAAAATTAGTAAATAAGGCGCCATCATGAAACCAATTATCCATAAAGGGCGTAATTTTATTTTTATTTCCAAATTTAGTTAAATAATCTGCACTCAAACTTTCAACTGTAATTAAAATAATATTTAGCTTTTTTTCTGGTCCATCTGCTGTAATTTGCCGTTTAATATCATAGAGACTATCATTAGTTGCGCTCAACTGTATTTTGATTTTTTGTGATAATTGAACATCATCAGCTAAACGATAAAATTGACGATAATTAAGTTCATTATTTCGAAACGCAGAGAAAAATTGATAACCACCGTTTGCTGCAATTTCATTTAAATACGTATTTTGTGAGAATTGATACGTTGTACGATGAATTGAAAAATAACTTATTACTGGCAACAACAATAAAAAACCTGCAATTTTAATTCTTCTAGAAAATGTTTCTTCATTATGAAAAGTGACTGAAAAATGACGTCTAATCATCAAAAAAACACTCACTGTAATAACAAATACACCCGTTAGTAATTTACCTAACGGATAGGATTCAACAATATTTTGAACCACTTCATGCGTATAAATTAAGTAATCTACTGCGATAAAATTAAAGCGTACTCCAAACTCATCCCAAAATGTCCATTCTGCTAAAATTAAAAAAAATAGGCCGTACAAACTTATTAAAAAGAAAATGGCGGAAATAATTTTATTGATTGAATGTGCATACCATCGTTGAGGCATTACAATGAGATATAACGTAAACGGAATTAACAAATAGGCATAAAATGCGCTGTCGTATATAACACCCATCACAAATGCGTAAAGGATTTGAACAATCGGTGTATCAATATCTGCCCATTGTTTAACTAATAACGCAATGCGCAATAAAGCAAAAGACACTAGATTGATGACAAAAAATAATCCTAAAATAGCAAACCGCGAGCGTGGCAGAACTAATCGCATTATTAGATATCCATGAATAGCATTGGAATGCCGTAGGTTAAAACAAAGTAAGTTAAAGCGAATGTTAGACTCGTGGTGATGTTATGAGCAAAAAAACGTCGCAAAATATACGCCACAATCCCCAAATACCAGCTGACTAAAAATATAGCCATTCCGATACTGATCCATTCACGATATTCATAGTGCATTTTAACCATAATAAAATCCAGCACTTCGCAAAGAATAGCCAGTGTCATGATAAAATTTTCACATACAAAGATCGCTGTAAAAACACGTTGAAATAATAGAATATTTTTCTGAAAAAACAAAAATGTAGCAACTGATGAGAACGCCATAATGGTTCGCAGAGACACTTCCAATGAACCATCTGCAAAATCTGCAATTAAACCTTCAACGATGATACCTGAAATCAAATAAAACAAAACTGTATTATAAGAAAATGCAGAAGTAGGAATTAAATCTATTGGGTCAGATTTAAAAAAACATAATTTTAGATAAGAAATCAGTAAATTCATAATATATCAAAGTCTAGCTAATTGTTTTTTAATAACGTAATTAAACGCGTTGCAATAACTTCACTCATTTGTGTTAAAAATAAATGTCCCATGCTGGCATGAAATCGATTTTCATCACGACTACCAATGGCCAGCAACCCCTCAATTTCTGTAAATAACATAGGGATAATAGCGCAAGATTTCACCTCATTAGCATTAAAACCAAACAATACTCTTGCTTGTGTCAACGTTGGTTGACCACATCGAGGTAAGCCATAACTTAATTCACGTGCAAATGCCTTCAAATCATTGCTTTCAGGCGAAATAAAAATATCGGCATATTCTGTATTATTTTCTAATTGAATAATGCGAATCGCGGCATAATCCGTCAAAAAATATTCAGATAATACTAAATTTAAATTTGTCACGACTTCATCTAACGTTTTTGCGTCAAGAAGTGCGAGATTTAATTTGTGCATCCGATTAACAGCAGTATCGTTATCTCTTGCAATATCAATCAACTCAATTAATTGATTTTCCATGTCAAGATATCGCCCTCGAAACAATTCTAATTGCTTTGAAATTAACGATACAGCCCCTCCACTTGGATGAGGGATACTCATGTTTTCAAGTAATTGAATGTGTTTCGTAAAAAAATCAGGATTTTCTTCCAAAAATGCGGCAACCTGCTCATCATTGATAACTACTGCTTTCTTTGAAACTATTTTTTTAATTGCCTTCGGTTTAACACTTTTTGGACTTTTTATTTTCTTAACTGAAGTCACTGCTTCTTGTTCATTCATAATGCAATAAATCCTTCAAATACAGAAACTGCAGCACCCGTCATCAATACTGAGTGACCGCGTCCTGCCCAGCTAATTTCTAATTTACCACCAGGAAGCTCAACGCTCACCGTACTATCTAATAAATTCTGCTCAATACCAACAACCACAGCTGCGCATGCACCACTCCCACAAGCTTGCGTTTCACCCGCGCCACGTTCAAAAACGCGAAGTTTAATCACATCCCGGCTAACAACTTGCATAAATCCAATATTCGCACGTTCTGGAAAAATAATATGACTCTCAAGCGCTTCGCCAACCGTCTCAACAGGTGCTGTTTTAATATCATTAACCTGTAAAACAGCATGAGGATTGCCCATCGAAACGGCCCCAAATGCTTTTTCCGTATCATTAACTTTTACAGTATAAAAACGTGCTTCTTGTTCTGCAATTAATGGAATTTCCAAAGGTAAATGACGTGGTATCCCCATATCAACCGTAATTAAGTCATCATCTGCATAGCGTAAAATGAGTTTCCCAGACTTTGTTTCAACAATGACTTCATCTTTATCTGTTAATTTTTTATCTCGCACAAATCTCGCAAAACATCGTGCGCCATTACCACATTGCCCAACTTCAGTTCCATCTGCATTAAAAATGCGATATTTAAAATCCACATTGGGTTGACTAGTCTGCTCAACCACTAACATTTGATCAAAACCAATACCCGTATGGCGATTTGCCATGAAGCGGATTTTCTTGGGAGAAATGGCAATGCGTTGATTAATTGCATCAACCACAACAAAATCATTACCAAGACCGTGCATTTTAGTAAATTTCATAAGCATTTTATTATTAAACTTGTGTACCACCGACAGTAATACCGTCAATTTTAAGTGTAGGTTGACCTACGCCAACAGGCACACTTTGACCGTCTTTTCCACAAGTCCCAACGCCGCTATCAAGCTCTAAATCATTACCAACCATTGATACTTTTGTGAGCACATCCGGACCATTTCCAATCAATGTTGCACCTTTTACAGGACGCGTAATTTTGCCGTTTTCAATTAAATAGGCTTCACTAGCTGAAAAAACGAATTTTCCTGATGTAATATCCACTTGCCCACCCGCAAAATTTTTCGCGTATAAGCCATTTTTAACTGATTTAATAATCTCTTCTGGATGATGTTGCCCTGCGAGCATATAGGTATTTGTCATGCGAGGCATCGGAAGATGAGCGTAAGATTCACGTCGTCCATTTCCAGTTGAACTCACTCCCATCAAACGCGCGTTTAGGCGGTCTTGCATATACCCTTTCAAAATGCCGTTTTCAATTAAAACCGTATTTTGCGATGTTGTTCCTTCGTCATCAATACTTAGCGAACCACGACGACCTTGAAGTGTTCCATCATCAACAACAGTACATAATTCTGAGGCAACGCGCTCACCTACGCGACCACTAAATGCTGACGTGCCTTTACGATTAAAATCGCCTTCCAGTCCATGACCAATCGCCTCATGCAGCAAAATACCTGGCCAACCCGCACCTAATACGACTGTCATATTGCCTGCAGGCGCTTCACCCGCTTCTAAATTAACAAGTGCTTGTCGCACAGCTTCCTTTGCATAATCAAAAGCAGTATCTTTCTCAAAGAACATCCCGTAATCACAACGCCCACCACCTCCCATGCTACCTTGTTCACGTTTACCATTTTCTTGAACAATAACGGTCACATTTAAACGAACCAGTGGGCGAACGTCTGCGAGTAAATGCCCATCTTGATTAGCAACCAAAATATGTTCGTAAACGCCTGAAAGACTGACGATAACTTCTTCAACACGCGAATCTAATTTTCTCGCTTGTGCATCAATATCTTTCAAAAAATCAATTTTTTGCTGATCTTCAAGCGATTTTAACGGATTCACCGCAGGATAAAGCAATCGTGCATTTTGCGTAATAGCGTTTAGATTGACCTGCGCATGCTGCCCTTGGCGGGTAATCGCTTTTACATTATTAATAGCTTCAAGCAAAATAGGAATTTCTAAGCGATCGCTATACGCAAAACCCGTTTTTTCACCCGCTACAGCGCGAACGCCAGCACCTTGTTCGATACTATGATGTCCTTCTTTAACGATACCACCTTCAAGCACCCAAGATTCTGAATGTGTCGATTGAAAATAGATGTCAGCCGCATCTACCTGCGCACTTAAAAGATGACCCATCAATTTTTCAACATCCACATCTTGAATATTGGCAGGTGTTAAAATGGCTTGTCTTGCAAGGTTCAGTAAGTGCATAAAATCCTTCTTTTTAATTTTTTAAGTTGATTTTTTCGTAGTAGATAATAAATTCACTAAAATTTGCTCGTAAATTTGGCTCAAAACTTCCAACTCGCCTACCCCGATATGCTCGTTAACTTTGTGAATACTTGCATTCAATGCACCCAGTTCAATAACTTGTGCGCCTGTTGGGGCAACAAATCGACCATCAGACGTCCCTCCACCGGTGTCATCAAGTGTTTCAAAACCTGTCACTGATTGAATAGCGCGATGCGTTGCATCAATTAATTCACCATTTTGTGTTAAAAAGGGATTACCCGATAGGCGCCAAACTAAATCGTATTTTAAACCATGCCGATCTAAAATAGCTTGTGTTCGCTGTTTTATGATGTCATCAGTGAGTTCCGTGCTGAATCGTAAATTGAATTGTACATTTGCATTCGCTGGAATGATATTTTCTGCACCAGCACCACTATTAATATTGGAAATTTGTAAACGTGTTGGTGGGAAAAATTGATTCCCCTCATCCCACACTTCTTTAATCAACTCATTTAATGCGGGGGTAACATTATGAATTGGATTATCAGCAAGTTCCGGATACGCAACATGACCTTGAATGCCATGAACCGTCAAATTCGCACACAATGAACCACGTCGTCCCACGCGAATCACGTCGCCAATTTTTTTATCGCTCGATGGTTCACCAACAAGGCACCAATCTATTTTATCACCACGTTTTTCGAGTACATCAACCACTTTTACGACACCATGCGTAGCAGCACCCTCTTCATCACTGGTCAACATAATGGCTATTGAGCCAACGTGATGAGGGTTTTTGGCAACAAAACGCTCAACAGCCGTAATAAATGCCGCAATCCCCCCTTTCATATCCGCTGCGCCGCGGCCATAAAGATTGCCATCACGTATAGTAGGCTCAAATGGCGGTGATTCCCATAAATGCATGGCACCTACTGGCACAACATCCGTATGCCCTAAAAAAACAAATAATGGCTTTACTTCACCACGACGCATCCAACTATTTTCCGTATCACCAAAATTTAACCGTTCGTCAACAAAACCTAAAGGCGTTAAACGTGAAGCAATAAGATCTAGACAACCTGCGTCATTTGGCGTAACGGATTCACGTCGGATTAAATCTTTTAATAATTCTAATGTATTGCTCATAATAAATTTCGCTCATAAATAGCGACATCAAAACCGACAAATAAATGCGTACCGCTGTCAAGAATGGGGCGTTTTAATAAGGTTGGATGCTCGACGATTAAAGGTAAAGCTTTTCTAATGGTCAATGCTAGATTTTGTTGCTCGGCTGATAATTTTCGCCAACTGGCACTTTTTTTATTTAATAAACACTGCCAATCATTCACCCGCGCCGCAAAGTT
>CAJBJW010000141.1 GCA_903953455.1 uncultured Pseudomonadota bacterium
ATTAATGGAACCTATCACGCTATCGATCATAAACATCTCCCGCGTTATTTGGCCGAGTTCTGTTCTCGCTTTAATCGGCGTTTTGTTCTTGATGATATTTTGCCTCGCCTATGTTATGTTGCACTGCAACCTCCTCCAATGCCCATGCGGTTGCTTAAGATGGCTGAGGTTTATGGATAATCAGGAATATATTTATCGCGGCAAACATAAAAATTACGCACTGAATTGGCACTTAATCGCCGCTATCGTTAATTTACGTTATGCCGCTGTATAGAACGTTTTATTTAGGAAAGATGTCTATTAGATACTCAATAATTCCTTTTGTGAATGCGTCAGATTGTCTCGAAAGAATTGACCTGCAGGATGTTTATTAAAATCCGTTAAACCTAGTAGGACGTAATCTTCACCATCATGACTACCGAAAAAACCCATATCCCAATTAAGGAAGATTCTCTTATTCACGATGCCTTTTGTTAGTAACGTGACTTCAACATGACGCTTATCTTTTTCAATCCACTCGTAAAACCTATTTTCAACAGCAACTTGCTCGCCTTCCAATACTTGTAAAAAGCATTTATTGTGATAAATCAAAGCGCCACTAATACCAGCTGTTTTATTGTGTTTGCGTGATGAAATTAAAATATCCATTAAATCATTTTCGGTAAATCCATCGATTTCTTTACTTGAATAGATAAGTTGATATATCGGATAGGTGTCGAACTGTTCATTTTCAATTTTCTTTATCTTATCAAGCCAAGTAAAAATATAAGATAAGTTTTCTTCGGGCTTTTTGAGGAACGTAACATGCTCTTTATCATGAATATGGGGAATTAATCTATCTACATACATACTCCAAACCAGCACCGGTAATTTTTTTATATCAAGCAATGATTCAATTAAATCTATTCCTGCAAAAGTCATGCTCTTAATATCTAAAAAACAATCTGTAATTACAGCGTCATAATTTTCATTTAATGTTAATTCTTCAAGTGCCTCTGCTGGATTACTAAAAACAGTTGCCGAATGCCCAATACAAAATAAAACTTTTGCTAACATATTTAAAATTTCAGTATTTTCATCAATTACCAAAACATTAAGGCTCGAATTTGAAATAAAATAAGTCATTATATTTTTTTGCCCTTATAGAGGAATTACGGATTATTTCAATGGAAATAATAACCGAAACGTCGTACCTTGAGTAGAACCTGTGGATTGTGATTCCACTAAAATGTGTCCATATACCTCATGCACCATACCACTGACAGTTGAAAGTCCAAGTCCAGTCCCTTCACCAACCAACTTTGTCGTAAAAAACGGATCAAAAATATGCGTCATGATACGCTTTTCAATGCCTGCACCGTTATCCGAAACACTTAATTCAATAAATTCACCTTTCAATTTATGTAAACACGCATTACAAACTAATTTATCTATCTTTATTTTCTTTAATGTTATCGCAATAACCCCACGTCCATCCATCGCATCACGTGCATTGATAATCAGATTGATTAAGATTTGATGTAAATTGTTTGAAGCAATTTCCACCTCAAGATCTCTATCTATCTCCGTATGGACGGTGAACGTGCTCGATAACGCTGGCCTCATTAATGCCAACGCGTCATCTATCACATCTGCTGTGGGTTTAAAATCCAACACATATAACTTTTCTGAATTTTGATTGGAATAACTCATCATCTGCTTGACCAATTCCGCTGCACGTCCACTTGCAATTTGAATTTGTTGTGAATTCTCTAAAATTTCTTGTTTTAAACTTTCATCATGGCAATCTTCACCTGCGTAGATATTCATTTGGTTAAAACCAATGATCGCACCTAAAATGTTATTAAAATGATGAGCAATACCCGCCGTCATTCGCCCTACACTTTCAATGCGTTGTAATTGGTTAATTTGCGCATTCAACGAGTGATTTTTTTCATGCGCTTTAATTATTTCAGCGCTAATTTTCTTTTCATTTGCAACATCAAACCCTAAACGCACTGACGTTGTTCGCAGCGCTTCCATCATTTTACCGAGTTCATTTTTTGAGCGGTATTGAATCGGAAAACGATAAACGCCATTCGACAATTCCCGCAATCCCCCTTGAGCTTCTTTTAAAGGGCTAACAATACTGCGAATGATAAATCTATAAAGTAAAATTAACGCCAAAAGTAGCGAACAAACAACAAACACTTTTTTATTTTGCACATCTCTTAATGCTTGATTTGAAAAAGTTTTAATTTCAGAAAAGTACTTGTCGAGCATTAAATCGTCTTTATTGTTTTTACTCTCTAACGATTTTGCAGGTTCATAAATCTTCA
>CAJBJW010000142.1 GCA_903953455.1 uncultured Pseudomonadota bacterium
CCGTATTTTAGCGAAACACCGCTTTATATGCCGCATGTGTTTCAAGTATCGGATAGAAAACGTCCTGTTGGCGTTAAGCCGACGCGTGAAAGTTGTAATTTGCCCGATGATGCGTTTGTATTTTGTTCCTTTAATAACAATTATAAAATTACCGAAGACATGTTTGCTTGTTGGATGCGCATTTTAAAACGTGTTCCTGAGAGTGTTTTATGGTTGCTTGCAGATAATGAATGGGCGCATGACAACATGGTGAAATCCGCGCTTGCACATGGCATTGAAAAAGAGCGTTTAATTTTTGCGTCGCGTGTGACACCCGCGGATTATTTAGCGCGTTACCGTGTGGCTGACGTCTTTTTAGATTGCACACCGTTTAATGGTGGCACGACAGCCAATGATGCATTATTTATGGGATTGCCCATTTTAACGTTATCAGGGAAAACCTTTGCCTCGCGCATGGCGGGCAGTTTGCTTCATTCGCTTGGACTTAACGAATTAATTACCTATACATTCGAAGATTACGAAGAAAAAGCTGTTGAGTTAGCAGAGGATAGGGCGCATGTTTCAAATTTACGTTTAAGCATTGAAGCACGTCACTCAACTTGTCATTTATTTGACATGCCAAAACAAGTGCGTGACATTGAAAATCTACTTGAAAAGGCCATTGCACAAGGTATTCCAAGTAAAAATATGACGTCAAGTTTACCGGTTAAATCGTCAGATTATGCGATATTGAGTTTGTTTCACGGCATTGTGATTCGAATGAACCGTATGCCTAACGCATCTAGCACGCCATACATTCATGCTGATTTTCAAGGGTATTCTGCGCGTATTACGCTGGACTCGTGCGAAATTTCGCAAAGCAGCCTGCCAACCAAACAAGAAAGACTGGCGATTGCATGGGTTGAAATTCACCGTGAAGATCTGCTGGCGAATTGGGCATTAGTCAATGCAGGTCAGGCACCTGTAGTTATTGATGGATTGAAATAATTAATTAATTTTTAGGAGATAAAGCGTGAAATCATTTTTACATGTTGGCTGCGGCCCAAAGCACAAAGACCAAACTACCATTGGCTTTAATACAGATGAATGGCAAGAAATTCGTTTTGATATTGATGAATCAGTGAAACCCGATTTAGTGGGTACCATGACGGATATGAGTTCTGTTGAAAGTGAATCAGTGGATGCACTTTTTTCAAGTCACAATATTGAGCATTTATATCCACATGAAGTGCCAGTTGCGTTAAAAGAGTTTTCGCGTGTGCTTAAATCAGATGGTTTTGTGGTGATTACCTGCCCCGATTTACAGTCAGTGTGTAAGTTAGTTGCCGAAGATAAATTAACCGATGCCGCGTATGTGTCACCAGCTGGCCCGATTACACCGCTTGATATTTTATATGGACATCGCCCACCGATGGCACGTGGTAATTTATATATGGCGCATCGTTGTGGCTTTACGAAAAAAACACTCTCAAAAGATTTACAAGATGCCGGCTTTGCGATGGTTGGCGTGATGGATCGCCCAGAGCATTTTGATTTATGGGCCGTAGCGAGTAAAAAAGCCATTTCACAAGAAGAATTAGTCGAATTATTTAATTCACAGCTTGTTGGCTAATTTTCAAAAAGGCTATTTTGTGACGGTTGTGTTTGTTTAATTTAACCGTCACAAAAAAACGTATTAAAATCATCACACCATTTTTTCTAAATACTGAACCATGAGTTGCAGTGAGCGATTTCCACGAAATTGATTAACATCAAGGCGATACGCTAAAAGCACACGTCGCATCCCTTGCCACATTTCGGGTTTGTCTACATTAAACGCAATGGCTTCTAATTCTTTACTGGCTGAATTGATTCGCACCAACAATTTTAGATGCTGATCTTTTAAAATACGCACTTGCACCACTTCAAACACACCATGAAAAATCGGTTCAGGGAAGTGCTGCCCCCATGTGGCGACATTATGCAGTAAATCCGCGAAATCAAGATTTAATTCCGCGTCAGTTAATTCACCATCGGAAAGAATTTTCTGCTGTAAATCTAATTGCGCTAAGCGACGACCAACGACCTCATCAAACGCAATGGTAAATGACGGAAGATGGTGCGTGTGCATACTGAGACCAGCAGCCATCGCATGACCACCAAATTGCTGAATCAAATGAGGGTGCTCTGTTGCGATATCACTGAGCACGTCACGCAAATGGACGCCTTCAATTGAGCGCCCAGAACCTTTGACTAAATCAGTGCCTGCATTCGCAAATGCAATCACAGGGCGATGCAGACGGTCTTTAATTCTTGCTGCTAAAATGCCAATCACGCCTTGATGCCAGTTTTCATCATAAAGACAGACACCGGATTCAGCATGTTTTTTATCAAACGCATAGGTGTCATTGAGCAGATTCATAGCCTCTTGCTTCATTTCACGCTCAATTTCACGTCGCTCAGAATTGAGCAAATCTAAATGCGCCGCCATTTTCCGCGCAGCTGCGGGTTCATCTTCAAGTAGGCATAAAATGCCTAGCGACATATCTTGAATGCGTCCCGCTGCATTTAAACGCGGTGCTACGCCAAACCCAAAATCACTGGCTTGCAGTGTAGCGGCATTTTTACCCGCCACTTCAATGAGCGCTAAAATACCTGCGTGAACGTTTCCACTACGAATACGAAGTAATCCCTGATGAACAAGCGTTCGATTGACGCTATCAAGCGACACAACATCCGCTACCGTGCCCAGTGCAACATAATCCAGTAATTGCGCTAAATTGGGTTCGGGAATCTGCTGCGTGTTGAACCAATCACGCTCACGCAAGCGACTGCGCAAAGCCAGTAAGACATAAAATATCACGCCAACACCCGCGATGGATTTACACGGAAATTCATCGCCCACTAAATTCGGGTTCACAATTGCATCTGCATCGGGAAGTGTTTTGGCGGGGAGATGATGGTCGGTAATCAGCACGCGCATACCACGTTCTTTTGCTGCAAGGACGCCTTCATGACTGCTAATGCCGTTATCTACGGTAATTAAAACCTGTGCGTCTTTTTGTGTGGCAAGTTCGACGATATCAATACTCAACCCATAAGCGTGTTCAAAACGATTAGGAACCACAAAATCCACATGCGCCGCGCCAAGTAGACGCAGACCTTTCAGCGCAACCGCGCAACTTGTCGCGCCATCGGCATCAATATCGGCGACAATGCAGAGTCGCTGCTGATTCTCAAACGCATCAACCAAATGCGCGACCATCTTTTCCATATTGGAAAACAGCCAAGGCGAGGGCAGTGTATTTAAATTTCGATCCAATTGCTTACTCGATACCACGCCACGCGCGAGAAAAATGCGTTTTAAAATAGGCGGCATATCGCCAAAATCGCCTTCTATTTGCGATAAAGGACGCTCAATAATCGCTTTTCGCTGACCTTGGTAGTAGAGAGTTGTCATTTTTTGGGCTTTTTTTAGAATAAAAAATTGCAAGATTAACGCGCATTGTTACTCTATTGTAGAATGTGTCAAACTTTTCGCAACTTTCAACCAACGGCATGTTTAAAAATGACTATAAATACTGTTTATGACCTCGCTGTGGCAGGTGTTCAAAAATCGATTCCCTATAAAGCAGGCAAACCCATTGAAGAGTTAGAGCGTGAGCTTGGACTGACCAATATTGTCAAGCTTGCGTCTAATGAAAACCCACTAGGAATGGGGCAAAAAGCGCGTGCGGCCATTGAAGCGGCTATTTCAGATTTAACGCTTTATCCTGATGGTAGCGGATTTCATTTAAAACAGGCGTTGGCTGAAAAATTTTCAGTGCAGGCGGATCAAATTACACTCGGTAATGGCTCTAATGAGCTTTTAGAGTTGGTCGCACGTGCGTTCTTAACCCCTGAATGTGAAGTGATTTTCTCGCAACATGCGTTTGCAGTGTATCCGATTGTGACGCAAGCGGTAGGCGCAAAAGCGGTTGTCGTGCCGGCCTTGCATTATGGGCATGATTTGCAGGCGATGCTTTCGCGTGTGACGGATAAAACACGCGTGATTTTTATCGCTAATCCCAATAATCCAACAGGAACACTGCTTGCGCAACGCGATGTTGA
>CAJBJW010000143.1 GCA_903953455.1 uncultured Pseudomonadota bacterium
ATGGTTATCGGAATCACTTGCTCGTTAATAAATTACCTGATTACCCATAAACCTCAGCTATCCTAAGCAACCCCATAGGCATTGGAGGAGTTTGCAGTGCAACATAACACAGGCGTGGCAACATATCCTCAAGAACAAAACGCCGATTAAAGCGACAACAGAACTCAGCCACATAACGTGGGAGACGTTTATGATCCATAGCGTAATAGGTTCCATTAATGGATCTTTTAACATTGCCAATCATGGTATAGATCCACGTAAACATTTGTCTTGAAATGTAGTCATGTCGGGCGCTTACGCACAAAGTGCGATATTTGGAAATATATTCTTACTAATTTAGTTGGTTAATAATTTTTAAATTATTGATTTTTATCATAATAAAAATACAAATAACAATTTGCACTGTTTTTTCGCTTTTTAATTTAGCTCAGTTTGCTAATATAACCAACGGAGATAGTAGGAAATTTAGTGTCGTTTCAATTTTGAATAATCCTCCTTGTAACGTTTATTAAACTGGGGCGACACTAAACCACTTAAAAAATCTAATTTAATTTTTGCTAGAAATTATCCCAAATAAATATGATTTTAAAGTGTTCAAGATGACATAGTGTCACGTAACAATAGTAAATTAAAAAATTTTCTATTGATGCATAAAAAAATAAAAAATGACCTTGATTGTCATATAAATTATGGAGATTAAATTATGCTTTTTATTGCTGAAAAAGATTCTGATGGCGTCATACCTTACCTGCTAACCACTATTCTTGATGAATGTGTAAATGGGGTAATACTTTCAGATCCAGATTTACCTGATTCCCCAATCGTATATGCCAATAAAGCATTTGAAACACTAACTGGTTATAGTCAAGAAGAAACTATAGGTTTTAATTGTCGTTTTTTGCAAGCTAATGATCAAAATCAAGAAGCCAGTAAACAAATTTCAGAAGCGATGAAGAAACAGGAATCGATTGAGGTAACGATACGAAACTACAAAAAAGACGGTACACTATTTTATAACCGATTAAAGATAACCCCTCTGTTAGACAAAAAAGGTCGGATTATTTACTATCTCGGTGTTCAATATGATATGACTGAGCAAGTTGAAGCGAATAATGAAATAAGGGAGTTGAACGCGATTATTGCCATGTTATCAAAATAAAATGAGTTGAATTAAATCGAATTATTTTTTCCTTTTAATCAACATTTCTTATAGTGTAAATTTATGAAAAGCTATACAAACTGTGGATTATCTGAAACATTAGTCACAATTTTAATAATAAAAATAAATTTGGAGAAGGGTAATGAAAAAAAGCCTTAACATAGTAGTTTTAGAAAATGAAGAAACCAATGCTTTAGCTGTCGCGCTTTATTGTTGGGGGCACGTACCATCAATTTTCAACAATATAGATGATGCTTTTGGCAAATTAGCTTCATCTTTAGATCAAATTGATGCTTTGATTGTGAATATTGAGCTTAACACTGATGCAGTAAGTCGTTTGGACGAATTTCTTCATCAATCTTCACTCCCCTGTTTAATACTTGATACATCAGTCCATCGCAGCTTGTCGCATGGTGTAGTTGATTATTTAAGCTCTAAAACAGACATTAAAAAATTAGTTTCGTGGCTTGACAATATAAACAAACCCGAACGCGTGTTCGAAGAAAAAAGTCCATTGTTTACGTTGATTTACGGAAGTCATGCTGTAGGAGAAACTAAACCATCAGATGTGATGGATATTTTAAAAGTAGCGCGTAAAATTAACAAAGAACTCGAAATTACAGGTGTTCTACTCTACAACAAAGGCTGGTGGCTACAAGTTTTAGAAGGCAGTTTTAGTGCCGTCACCTCACTATTTTTCGATCATATTCAGAAAGATAAACGCCATACAAATGTAACGTTACTTGTACTCGACCCGACTACTCAACGACATTTTGCTAATTGGGATATGGGGTTTTATAGTACTCAAGACGAGCAAGATTCGAATTTATCATGGACGGATTTAGATACGCATCCTGCAGGAGAGTTGATTAAACAAAAATTATCTAATTCCCAAGAATATACCAAATATTTTATGAAATAACGATTTTAATATTCAGTAGCGCGTTAATGTTTAGAACTTTAATTACATATAAGATGTTTTTAATGTAACTGTTGGATTTCGGTTTGAGTTTGGAGTTACAACAACTCCAATTGCAATATAAATAACTTGGTAACCCTTTGGTACAGTTTTTACGACTGTATTTTCTGATTTTGACGCGCAATCCCCCAGACGGAACTGAATTCTTTATCAGTCCGGTTAGAACACCCTCAGTAATATCTGTCAGACAAATAGAGATTTAAGTATTGCATGTTTCTCTTGACATGCAATATTTATTCCCCAGTTCAGATGCACTCTACTCAAAAAACGTCATGGTTAAACGCACAGAGTGCGATAGTAGAAAATATATTCAGACTAATTTAGTTGGTTAATAATTATTATACTATTGATTTTTATACAGAAAAGACAAGCGTAACAAATTGCATTGTATTTTCGCTTTTTAATTAATTTCAATTTGCTAATATAACCAACGGAGATAGTAGGAAATTTAGTGTCGTTTCAATTTTGAATAATCCTCCTTGTAACGTTTATTGAGCTGGGGCGACAC
>CAJBJW010000144.1 GCA_903953455.1 uncultured Pseudomonadota bacterium
ATTGTCAATATTCAAGGTAAGACGGCGTAGGTGGCGGTGGATCAAGCTAGACATGATTATGAGCTTGATAATATCGCCACAAAGCGAGATTTACGAGAGCTAGAATTAACACTGGAAAATAAAATCAAAGATGTAGAGTTAAAAATCGAGCAATCAAAAGCGGAATTAGTGCGATGGGTGATTGGTGCTGGTTTTTTACAGGTGGCCTTAATTGCTGTTTTAATTCTGTGCTTGACTGAAAAATTTTAAATATTATGAAATTATTTCTGCTTTTTAAGACTAATTAAGAGGTTGAATCGAATGTTACAAAGTTATGCTGCAATTTATAAACACGGTCATTTGGAATGGCTTGACGATGCGCCGACACAAGAGAATGTGCAGGTGATTGTAACGTTTGTTCAGCCTTCTAAAAAAAGACCGCTAACTCAAGCGCAACAGATTTTACAACGCGCGTGGGGTTGTGTTGAAAAGCCCAGCACAATTGAAAGTATTGATGACGATATTGCTCAAATGCGTGATGAATGGGATGAGCGACAAAATGGTTTTTGATACGAATATCCTCATCTATTATTTAAATGGACAATTACCTGAATCCGTCAAAATGCACGTTGATCAAATTATTTTATCGGGTGATTGCTTTATGTCGATTATTACCAAAATTGAAGTTTTAGGCTGGCAAGGTTACACCAATGAATCGTTGATTTCTGCCCGTGGGCTTTTATCATTGATTGAAGAAATAGAACTAAATCAAGCCATTGCTGAGTGTTGTATTCAATTACGCAATACTTACAAAATAAAACTACCCGATGCAATTATCGCGGCGACCGCATTAGTGCAAAAGCAAACGTTGATGACTCGAAATGAAGACGATTTTGTTAAAATTGTCGGCTTCAAAGTGTTTAATCCTTTTGCCTTGATACAGTGAAAAATCATAAAATCACCCACGAGATTGATTTCTGCTTTTGAGGAACCGACTTGAACTTAAAAAAATTTTTTATAACAGGATTATTTTTATCCTGTTTTTCACCAGCCATATTTGCTGAAGATGCTGGATTAACGAAACAATTTGCCATTTGTATGGATAAATCAGGTGGCGTGACCACTGAAATTATTGATTGCATTGGTGCTGAAGTGAAATTGCAAGATGCGCGTTTGAATAAAGCCTACAAGGAGTTAATGCCTACACTTTCAGCTGCGCGAAAAAAAGAATTACAAGACGTTCAACGTTTGTGGATAAAGTACAGGGACGCAAACAGCAGTTTTTATGCTGACCCTGAGGGTGGTTCAATGGCGCGAATTAGCTCAAATGATAACTTTCTTTCTATAACAGCCGCTCGCGCTAAAGAATTAGAAGGCTTCAACAAACTTTATTGAGTCTTTGTGGATTCCCAAATTTTTACAAACTTACTACAAATTAACTAAGGAAAAAAATGAGCAATTTGCCAAAATGTCCAAAATGCAGCAGTGAATTCACTTACGAAGATGGCGAAATGTTAATTTGCCCTGAATGTGGACATGAATGGGATAAAAATGCGACCGCAGACGTTGATGACGTAAAAGTCGTGGTGGATGCAAATGGTAATGTCTTAAAAGACGGTGACATGATTACCGTGATTAAAGATTTAAAAATCAAAGGTTCATCAAACGTCGTGAAAGTGGGCACGAAAGTGAAAATTATTCGTCTTGTGGATGGCGATCATGATATCGACTGCCGAATTGAAGGTGTTGGTGCGATGCAATTAAAATCAGAATTTGTTAAAAAAGCCTAAGAAAAACGTTTTAGAGTAGAGAGTTAAAAATCAATGGCACTTTATGTTTATAAATTTGGTGGCACATCGGTAGGATCAATTGATCGTATCAAAGCGGTTGCCGAACGTGTTAAAAAAGTTCGAGAAGCAGGCGACGATTTAGTGGTTGTGCTGTCGGCAATGAGTGGAGAAACCAATCGTTTAATTGGTCTTGCCAAAGAAATGCAAGCACAGCCTAATGAACGTGAATTAGATGCAATGGTATCAACGGGTGAACAAGTTACTGTTGCGCTACTCAGTATGCGTCTTAATGAAATTGGCTGCCCTGCGTGTTCTTACACCGGCACGCAAGTCCGTATTTTAACGGACAGCAGTTTCACGAAAGCGCGTATTCGAGAAATTGACGATACACGTATTCGTGCGGATTTAGCGCAGGGGCGTGTTGTTGTCGTTGCCGGTTTTCAAGGTGTTGACGAAGATGGCAATATTACCACGTTAGGGCGCGGTGGTTCTGACACAACAGCCGTTGCGCTCGCTGCTGCGCTCAAAGCCGATGAATGTCATATTTACACCGATGTGGATGGTGTTTATACCACCGATCCGCGTGTTGAACCGAAAGCACGTCGCCTTGATCGCATTACCTTTGAGGAAATGCTTGAAATGGCGAGTTTAGGTTCAAAAGTGTTGCAAATTCGCTCAGTTGAATTTGCGGGAAAATACAATGTTGCCTTGCGTGTCTTGTCTTCGTTTGCAGAAGGGAATGGGACGTTAATTACTTATGAGGAATCACAAATGGAAAGTGCGTTAATTTCAGGTATTGCTTTTAATCGTGACGAAGCGAAATTAACCATTACAGGCGTTCCTGATTTACCAGGGATTGCATATAAAATTTTAGGACCCATTGCCGACGCGAATATCGAAGTCGACATGATTGTGCAAAATATTGCAGCGGATGCGTCGACCGATTTTACTTTTACAGTGCATCGCAATGATTTTGAGCGTGCAAAAGGTATTTTAGAAACGATTTGCAGCGACTTAGGTGCGCGTGGTGTGAGCGGTGACTGCAATATTGTGAAAGTGTCTATTGTTGGCGTTGGTATGCGCTCACATGCAGGTATTGCGAGTACAATGTTTAAAACATTGGCCGACGAAGGTATTAATATTCAAATGATTGCAACGTCTGAAATTAAGATTTCTGTTGTGGTTAATGAGAAATATTTAGAGCTTGCGGTACGTGCTTTGCACACAGCATTTGGTTTAGAACACGCATAAAAATGATTTAAGCTTTATTATTCGCGAGAATTTAGTTATACTAGTTCTCGTCTTGATTGTTCTTCGCTGTATCGCACAGCGAAGAGACCAAATTATTAGAGGGAGTTAATTATGCTTATCTTGACTCGTAGAGTTGGAGAAACGTTAATGATTGGTGATGAAGTAACTGTTACTGTTTTAGGCGTTAAAGGCAATCAAGTTCGTATCGGTGTGAATGCACCAAAAGAAGTTTCTGTTCATCGTGAAGAAATTTACGACAGAATCAAAAAAGAGCAATCTGATACCTCAATTTCAGAAAGCGATAATTAAGTTTCGAAAATAATAATTGGAGAGTTGGCCGAGCGGCTGAAGGCGCTCCCCTGCTAAGGGAGTATGGGCTTTATCTCCCATCGAGGGTTCGAACCCCTCACTCTCCGCCAGTTATTGTCAACTTATTGATTTTAAACATTTAAAATCAAATAATCCTATATTTTAGTCCGTTTGCTACACATAACTGCTACACACAGCGGATTATTTATGCAATTACAGACCAATCTTGTCCGTAGAAAATCGCATTTCTATTTCAGAACTCGCATTCCAACAGACCTTAAATCACACTATGGCAAAACCGAAATCATAATATCGTTAAAGACATGTGATAAACGTATTGCTGACTACGAACTCGCAAAGTTAAAAGTTAAGTTATATGCCGAA
>CAJBJW010000145.1 GCA_903953455.1 uncultured Pseudomonadota bacterium
GAAAGTGTTCCAAACTTCAAATGGGCTGAAAAATGACTGGTACTCTGCAACGCGGGAAAATCACGCGTTTTTGTATAATCAACACATCGATGTATGGTGGCTAATTGCTTAAGTGCTTGTGTGCGTCCGCCTTCAATGAGGCTATGTTGAGCACTCCCCATTTGCGCGAACGCGTCCAAGTTAGCCGTTGACTCAACGGTTAAAAATGTACCGCTCGCTAAAGGTTCTGGCAGTGCAACACCAAAATGTCGCGCATTATTATAAAACGCCGTAAAGACTCTATAAGCACTGCCGTCACTTTTCACCGCTTGCTCAGGCTCATTGATTAGTGCGTCTGGCGTGATGACTAAATCAATTTGCAGTGAATGGCAAACTTGTGCAATTTCAACGTCACGTGCTCGACTAAATGGCGTGTAATCGCGGTTAAAAAATACGGCGTTAATCCCATATTGGCGATGCAGTGTTTCAATCACATCAACTGGCAATCCAGAAAAAAAGGCTAAATTTGCCTGAATAGATTCAAATTGATTGGCTAAATCGCCAAGTGATTGCATCATAAAATGCAAAGCAGGTTTGCTCTGATACGCGTGTGCTTCAATTTGGCGATCATCCAAAATAAAACAAGCAATCACTTTGCGCGAATGACGAAGCGCTTCATTTAACGCCGTATTATCTGCCATACGCAAATCACGGCGAAAAATGAAAAGTGACGTATCGTAGCGCGGCATATTAATAAATCACGTTTTGCGCTTTTAATTCACTGTAAATGCCGTCAATAGATTGGGTATCCGCATCAAAATGAATCGGCGTAAAACCTTTATTGGTATTGACACAAATCGCAATTAAACCGGCATGATTGATTGCTTCAATGAGAACATGATTCGCTGTTTCTAAAATTGTGCAGGCATGTCCGTTGTCAAACAAACGACGTTCAAGTAAATAAGCAATTTCAAGGCTTTTCTCACCCGTTAAATTGATTGATGTTGCTACTTGGCTAAAGCGTGCGGCACGCTCCTGCGCACTCACTGGATGCAAATTCACATTATCATCACTACCAATAATCATACCGGCACCAACGGTGCTATTGGTTAGACGATCGATAATAATAAACGAACCTGTCCCTTTATGGGTTTTATAATTATCAAATACGACTGGCGCGTTTACCGAAAAATTACAAACGCCAATTTCATTAAGTTGCAACTCATTCGCATCGTGGTGTTCAAGCGTATTGACATCAATACGATGATCAATCAGTGATACGGAACCTGACACGCTGCGCGTGGCTAATTTAATGACATATTGTTTACCGATACTCAGTGGTTGCTCTGCCATCCAAACGATATTGGCCTTGAACTTATCCGCTACCGTTGGGGCAAACGTCTGACTGCCAATTAACGTATCACCTCGACTGACGTCAATTTCATCATTGAGCGTCAACGTCACCGCCATGGGCGCGAACGCTTGTTCAAGTTCGCCATCGAAGGTCACAATGGATTTAATCGTACTGGATTTACCTGAAGGTAAAACTGTAACAATGTCACCTCTGCGGAAAATACCCGCCGCGACCGTACCACAAAATCCACGAAAATCTAAATTGGGACGATTCACATATTGCACAGGAAAACGGGCATCTTCAAAATTACGATCATTGGCAATTTCAATCGTATTGAGCGCTTCCATGAGCGGTTGCCCATCAAACCATGGCATATTTTCGCTAGCATTCACGACATTATCACCATCAAGCGCCGACATCGGAATAAAACGAATATCGTGCAAATCAAGTGTTTTCACAAAATCCAAATAATCTGCTTTGATTTGATTAAATTTCGTTTCACTGTACTCAACCAAATCCATTTTATTGATCGCAACAACAATGTGTTGAATACCCAGTAAAGACGCAATAAAACTGTGGCGTTTCGTTTGCGTTTGAACGCCGTAACGTGCATCAATCAAAATAATGGCAAGATCACACGTTGATGCGCCAGTTGCCATATTACGCGTATATTGTTCATGTCCGGGTGTATCGGCAATGATGAACTTTCGCGTTGACGTTGAAAAATAACGATACGCCACGTCAATAGTAATGCCCTGCTCGCGCTCGGCCTGCAAACCATCAACTAACAGCGCTAAATCGATTTTTCCTGCACCCGTGGTACCGGATTTCACGCTATCGGCTTGCACGGCAGCCAGTTGATCTTCGTAAATCATTTTTGAATCGTGCAAAAGACGACCAATGAGCGTGCTTTTGCCGTCATCGACATTGCCGCAAGTAAGAAAACGCACGAGTTCTTTGCGTTCGTGTTGCGCTAAATACGCGTTAATATCGGTACTAATTAAATCAGATTGGTGTGACATGACTTATTCTCTAAAAATAGCTATTTTGTGTGAAATTTAAAAATACCCTTCGCGTTTTTTCTGTTCCATTGAACCCGCTTGATCGTGGTCAATTAAACGTCCTTGACGTTCTGAAGTAGTGGTTAATAACATTTCTTGAATAATTTCAGGCAACGTGGTCGCTTCTGATTCAACAGCGCCTGTCAAAGGGTAACAACCCAATGTGCGGAAACGCACTTTTTTCATTTCCACCTTTTCGTGTTCACCAATGGGCATACGATCATCGTCCACCATAATTAACATACTGTCACGCTCAACCACAGGGCGTACTTTGGCAAAGTACAGCGGTACAATCGGAATACTTTCTAAATGAATGTATTGCCAAATATCGAGTTCCGTCCAATTTGAAAGTGGAAAAACACGAATACTTTCGCCTTTATCAATTTTACCGTTGTAGATATTCCAAAGTTCGGGGCGTTGATTTTTTGGGTCCCAACGGTGATTTTTATCACGAAACGAATACACACGCTCTTTCGCGCGTGATTTTTCTTCGTCACGACGTGCGCCACCAAATGCCGCGTCAAATTGATATTTATTTAATGATTGCTTCAAGCCATCGGTTTTCATAACGTCTGTGTGTTTTTTGCTGCCATGCACAAACGGACTGATATTCATATCAACCCCTTCTTGATTCACATGAACAATTAAGTCTAAACCAAGTTCTTTCACCATTTTATCGCGGAATTCAATCATTTCTTTGAATTTCCAAGTCGTATCAATGTGCATCATGGGAAACGGGGGACGCGCTGGATAAAAGGCTTTCATGGTCAAATGCAACATCACCGCTGAATCTTTACCAATCGAGTACAGCATGACAGGTTTTTCAAATTCAGCAGCCACTTCACGAATAATGTGGATACTTTCGGCTTCGAGTTGTTTTAAATGGGTTAATTTATAATCTGTCATTAAAAATCCGTTGAAATTAAAGGCTTGAATGCGTTTATTCTAACACGTTATCGATAAATTTAGTGGCGACCTGTATGACCAAATCCGCCTTCACCGCGATGACTAACATCAAAATCACTCACTTGTTCAAACTCCACTTGAACAACCGGAACAAAAACCATTTGAGCAATGCGTTCACCCACATTGATTTCAAATGCGTCACTGCCACGATTCCAACACGATACAAACACTTGACCTTGATAATCACTATCAATTAACCCAACCAAATTACCTAACACAATGCCGTGCTTATGGCCCAGACCTGAGCGAGGAAGCAACACCGCTGCGAGTGAATTATCGCCAATGTGAATAGCCAATCCTGTTGGAATTAGCACCGTTTCGCCAGCATGAAGTGTCATTTTTTCATCGAAACACGCACGCAAGTCAAGACCTGCAGAGCCTTGCGTCGCATATTCAGGAAGTGGAATACTTTGACCTAAACGGTCATCTAAAATTTTGAGTTGAATGGTTGGCATAATGAACAATGTCTAAAATGAAAAATAAAAGATTTTAGTTTAGCACAGAAAATGATGCCATTTTTTCAAGTCTTGCAAATTAAAAATTCCCCCTCTATAATCGCCGCTCGTTTTTAGGTTCTGTTATATTTTTGAAAATGTAATGGATTAAACGGGAAATCGGTTCAAGTCCGATACTGCCCCCGCAACTGTAAATAAGTTAAGAATCATCGTATTACCACTGTGCAATAACGGGAAGGTGATGATTTCAGGTCATGAAAACCGCTTATAAGTCAGGAGACCGACCTTGAAATGCGCATTCTATGCAGCGGAGGGCTAGCATTCAGAAAACATCGAAGTGTCCTGCGTGGTTTAGTTGCCCCGTTTTATTTTTTTGTTTTTTTCGTTTTACGCCTTTCCTTTCGTCTGCTTTTTTAAATCCATTCATGCGCGGGCGGCGCACAGGATAAAACGTTATCATGTTAAAAACTCTCCCACTTGCCACACTTTTTGTGTGTGCGAGTTTTTCACCCATTTTATTTGCAGCGCAATCTGCAGAACAAACACCTGAAGATCTCCCTGAAATGGTCGTAACCGCGACACGCTCAGAAATTGATAAACAATCACTATCTACGGCAGCAACAGTTTACACACGTGCTGACATTGAGCGTTTGCAAGCCAAGTCCATTCCTGATTTACTGCGCGGCAGCACAGGTGTTGACATCACGCAAACAGGCGGTTATGGACAACTGAGCAGTGTATTTATGCGTGGCACGAATTCAAGTCACGTCTTAGTTCTAATTGATGGCATTAAAGTTGGCTCCGTGACAGCGGGACTTACGCAATTTGAATTTTTACCCATTGACCAAATTGAGCGTGTTGAAATTATTCGTGGCCCTCAATCCAGCTTATATGGCTCGGAGGCTATTGGCGGTGTCATTCAAATTTTCACGCGCAAAGCAAAAAATGCCACGCAAACACCTAAAGTTACCCTCGATGCAGGGGGTGGTTCGTATTACACCAGCAAAACCGCAGGCACAGTCAGCGGCAAAATTAATAATTCTTGGTATAACATCGGCGCATCGCATTTTGATACAGCGGGCTTTAATGCAAAGCAACCTGATTCTAGTCAATATGGCGTCAATCAACCCGACAAAGATGGCTTTCAAAATACGGGCGTGAATGCGCGTGCCGGCCATCATTTTAATAATAACGCCGATATTGAAGCCTTCTTTTTACATGCCGAAGGCACAACGCATTTTGATGGCAGTTTTCAAGATAAAACGAATTTTATCAACCAAACTGTCGGCACCGAAGGCAGTATTGATGTCATGCAACATTGGCGATCAACTTTACGACTCGGGCAAACCCTCGATCAAACTGACAGCTTTGCCCCCATTACACATAAATTAGCTAGTCGATTTGATACCACACGCTGGAATGCCAGTTGGCTCAATCAATTCCATCTTTCAGATAATCATCAATTCACCACCGGAGCGGATTATCGTCTTGATGAAATTGACAGTGATACGAAATTTGTGAATACATCGCGTTATGACGTCGGTGTTTTTGGTGAACTGCATAGCCGATTATTTGACCATCATTTAATCAACGCATCAGTGCGTTTTGATAATAATGAATCATTTGGCAATTACGTTACCGGCAGCGCAGGATGGCGTTATAATTGGGATTATGGAATTAGTCTGCTTGCTAATTTTGGGAATGCTTTTAAAGCGCCTACTTTCAATGATTTGTATTATCCCTTTGGCATGGGAAATTTAAATTTAAAACCCGAAGAATCCACCAGTTTTGAAAGCGGCTTAGTCGGTAATCACGCATGGGGAAATTGGGAATTGAGGGCTTATCACACCAATATCGATAATTTAATCGCGTGGAAACCCATGCCAACAACGGATGATCCTTGGGCAGGCATGGTGGAAAACGTCAACAAAGCCCAAATTGACGGTATTGAAGCCGAAATCGGCACACAGATTCTTGGCTGGCAAGGTAAATTAACGGGCAACTTACTCAATCCCCAAGACCGAAAAACCAACCATCGACTAGCGCGTCGCGCAGATAAAACGCTTTCTTTTGATGTATCGCGCTCATTTGACAAAATTGATGTGGGCGGGGCAATTCTTGCGCAAGGTTATCGTTTTGATGACGCGGGAAATCAAACGCGTGTTGGTGGCTATGCGACTGTTGATTTACGCTCTGCTTATCACTTTAATCAAAACTGGATGCTCAGCGCGAAACTGGGAAATTTATTAGATAAAAACTATCATACCGTAAACGGTTACAATACCGCAGACAGAAACTTTTTCTTATCCATTCATTACACAAATTAATTACCACTATTAGCTATTTTAGGAATGTTCATGACCAAAAATTATTTCATTGTTGTGCCGCTTATTTTACTTATGGCACTCACGCGCTCACACCATGTAGGCAACGCAGTTTCACTGCCAGATGCGTCACTTGCTGTCTTTTTCCTAGCGGGTTTTTTCTTTGCGAGTCGCTCATTATTTTTGATGTTACTTGCTCAAGCCGCAATGATTGATTATATTGAAATCTCGCAATTAAACGTCAGTGATTTTTGCATTTCATCCGCTTATATCTTCTTGATTCCCACTTATTTTGCCATGTGGTTTGGTGGACGTTTGAGCGCAAAATTACACGCTATACATGGCAATAAAATGGCGTTTTATACGTCGAGCATAGGCATTTTAGCCCTAGCGACTGTCAGCGCATTTTTACTTTCTAGTGGAAGTTTTTATTTGTTTTCAGGACGTTTTGACACGCTATCTGTCAGCTCATTTATCGAAAATAGCCAAATGTATTTCCCCTCTTATGCTAATTCGGCTATCGCTTACGCCATATCGGGATTTGCGATACTTTATGTGATGGAACGTTTACCTTCATTAATAACGAAAAAAGCAGCGTAAATTTAAAATTTCAGTAAACAACAAAACAGAGTGATGAACAATCGCTTTGTTTTGAAATTTTTGAGCTTTTATCTTAAATCGTTACGTTGAGCTGTTTAATGTAAAAAGTTAAGCAGCTTTTTTTTGTCAATAATTTTAACCTGCTTAGATTTGATTTCGAGCCACTGCTTATCCTGAAATAAATGGAATATTCGGCTAACGGTTTCATGCGTAATCCCTAAATGATTACCAATTTCCTCTCTTGACATGCTCAAACGAAACTCCGCGCCAGAATACCCTCTAAGCTGCAAACGATCAGACATTTGCACTACAAAGCTCGCCACTCGCTCTTCCGCAGAACGTCTACTTAACATCATTCGTTCAACTTGTGCATCAAATTGACCACATGATCTCTCTAGTAATAGCTGGTTGAAATGGGATTTCTGTGAGTCTAAAGCCTTTATTTTATGTGCTGGCAAATGACAGTAATTGACCGTTTCAAGAGCAACGGCTGTGCAATGATAAATTTGCGTCGATAATCCATCAAATCCAAGCACCTCACCTGGAAGGATAAAATCAACAATTAATTCATTGTCATGTTGTCCAAAACTAATTAATTTCACGCTTCCAGACCGGATTGCAATCATCCCCCTATACGGGCTTCCAGCATGATAGATCGCTTCACCTTTTTGGCGGATATTGTTGCGATTAACTAATAGGGCAAGTTCACCTACCTCAAATCTCTCAAGACCTCGAGGCATGCAGAAATCATCCAGATTGCAATTTTCACAAGTAACTGAATTTCTTAAATTTGATTTAACTGTGCTTATGGATTTATTCATTAGCTATGATTTATTTTTATATGGAATTAATATTATTTACGATATATTAAATTGAACGCATCATTTTCTTTCAATAATAACGCATGTAAACCTAAAAAATGCAGCTCAATATTGATAAAACCTCACGAATTTAACACGAAATCTAGTTTGTACTCATCACCTATTATATACGGGGTGTCTGTGGTAACGTTAAGAAATGCCCCCCCTTCAATTCACTACTATAGTTGCAAAATCTCCATCGACAGTAAAAAAGTACTCTATCTAAAAAATCCGCAGCACTATTTTTTAAAGCTGTAGCCCAATTTCAAGGTAAATTCAATCGGTTGAAACTTTTAAGTATAATTAGCTCAGCACGCTTAATCAGCATTCGCCCAGCTGCTCTGCTTGAATGCTTTAAACGGTGCTTAACGTTTAGTTAATTTGGTGGACTATGCGTTAACTTAACACCGTGCTGACTAATTCCTGCAATTGTTCA
>CAJBJW010000146.1 GCA_903953455.1 uncultured Pseudomonadota bacterium
GCGACAAGTTGTAGTGCAAGTTGCAGGGCACCGCCAATAAAAACGCCAACCGCCAAGGCAATAACGGGTTGTTGAAAATAAGGCGTCAGCCAAAAAGTAGCACCGATCATTGATATATTCAGTAAGGCGGGCGTAAAAGCGGGAATAGCGAATTTTGTATGCGTATTTAATATACTGCCTATAAAAGCTGTTAAGGTGATAAAAAAACCATAAGGGAGCATTATTTGTAGAAGTTGAGTGGCTAATTGATGTTGCTGACTTTTCCAGTCAAATCCTGCCGCGCAAATGAAGATCAAAATGGGCGCAATCATGACGCAAAAAAAAGTCATGATGAGCATAAATAAGGTTAAATAACTCGCTATTTTGTTAATAAATTGCTGAAGTTCGACCGTGTTATTTTCCGCTTTATAAAGGGTTAGCGTTGGCACAAATGCTTGTGAAAATGCTCCTTCAGCAAACAAGCGCCTTAGTAGGTTGGGTAATCGAAATGCAGCAAAAAAAGCGTCTGTTGCTAGGTTCACACCAAAATACCGTGCAATCAAAACGTCACGCCAAAAGCCTAGTAGACGAGAAAAGACAGTAAGGCCACCCACGAGTAATGTAGATTTTGACGATTTTGAAAGCGATAAACTCAAAAGATAAGCCATTTTTAAGTGAGTTAAACAATTGACAATAATAGCATTTAGCAACATAATTTGTCGTTTCAAAATCGGCTTAGTGTCGATATATTTTTCAAATCATTTCTAAGAGATAGCAATGGCTAATTCACCACAAGCAAAAAAACGTGCAAGACAAGCAGAAAATAACCGTGTGCGTAACGGCGGTCAACGTAGCAATTTACGTACTTTTATCAAAAAAGTATTAATTGCTGTGAAAGCAGGCGATAAAGAACAAGCAGTCGCTGCTTATAAAGTAGCAGAGTCTGTCATTGATTCAGCAGTGACTAAAGGTATCATTCATAAAAATAAAGCGGCACGCGGTAAAAGCCGTTTGAACTTAAAAGTTAAAAACTTAGTTTTAGCGGCATAAGTTCTTCTCTGTAGAGGCGTTGCACTGCAACGTCTCCAGAAATCCCCAGACATTTCTCTATAGCCGCTTGCGGCTTTTTCTTTTTATGGCTCGCTAAAAATATGAACGACATCGACTGGAATGAATACGCCCTAGAAACACAAGCCATCCGCGCCGGTCATCATCGAACGCACGAAGATGAGCACAGTGTGCCTATTTTTGCTACGTCGAGTTATGTTTTTAAAAGTGCAGCCGATGCCGCACTACGTTTCACTGGTCAGCAACCAGGCAATATCTATTCACGCTTTACTAATCCTACCGTTGCGGTATTTCAAGATCGTTTAGCGGTAATGGAAAAAGGCGAGCGTTGCCTTGCATTTGCATCGGGCATGGCAGCGACTATGGCAGTTGGTATGGGTTTACTCAAAGCCGGTGATCATGTCGTCTGTTCGCGCGGGGTGTTTGGGAATACAGTTTTATTATTTCAAAATTACTTTGGTAAATTTGGGGTTGAAACGGATTTTGTTGATTTAGTTGATGTTAGTGCGTGGGAGGCGGCTATTAAGCCCAATACCCGTTTATTATTTTTGGAAACTCCCTCAAATCCTTTAATTGAAATTGCTGATATTCGCGCCTTAGCGGATGTCGCTCACGCGCATAATTGTCTGCTGGTGGTCGATAACTGTTTTTGTACGCCTGCACTTCAACAACCTTTGACACTGGGCGCAGACATTGTTGTGCATTCTGCGACAAAATACATTGACGGACAGGGGCGTTGTGTCGGTGGAGCGGTGGTGGCAAGCGAAGAAATTATTGAAAAATATATTTACCCGTATTTGCGCACTGGTGGCGCGACGATGAGTGCGTTTAATGCGTGGGTCTTCTTGGGTGGTCTTGAAACCCTAGCTGTGCGCATGAAAGCGCATTGTGATAACGCAACGCAATTAGCGCATTGGTTAACCACGCAGCCAGGTATTTCAAAGGTGAATTATCCCGCGTTAGCGTCACATGCACAGCATGAATTAGCGAAATCGCAGCAAAGTCATTTTGGTGGTGTAGTCAGTTTTGAGGTAGAAGGTGGAAAAGAAGCGGCATGGAAGCTCATTGATTCAACGCAAATGCTTTCAATTACAGCTAATTTAGGTGATGTCAAAACAACCATTACGCATCCAGCAACCACAACGCATGGGCGTTTAACGCCTGAAGCGCGTGCTAAAGCGGGTATCAATGATAATTTAGTTCGTGTGTCAGTTGGATTAGAATCAATTGACGATATTAAAGCGGATTTGGCACGAGGTTTTAGAGTTTAGTTGAAGCATTGAATAATCCCATCTAACCTTTAGGTTAGGTGGGATTATTAAAAACATGTCCTACTCCATTCGCTTAGGCATCATCATGTTACTTAAACGACGACGTGTGAATTCAACCAATGCACGGAACCCGAGTAAGAAGAAGAGTATTAATGTATAAAGCAGTGGTTCAGCAAGATTGCCTTTGAGTTGCCAGAAATAATGAATAACCCCGACAATCCCTGCAAGGTAAATAAAACGATGCAGTTTTTTCCAGTTTTTTCCGAGCATTTTTTTAATCGAGTTGGGTGTGGTTATTCCAAGCAAAAAAACGATAATATAAGCTATAACACCAAACCAGATGTAGGGGCTTTCAAGAATATCCGTCCAAATCATTCCCCACATAAAATTATTATCGACGATGATATAAGTCAAAATATGTAACGTGGCATAAAAAAACGAATATAAGCCGAATAGTTTCCGATATTCAGCCATGCCGCGCCAATGCATGATGGTTTGAATGGGGGTGATGGCAAGTGTGATGCCAAGAAAACGCAGTGACCAATCACCTAAACGAATATGTAAGGCTTGAATAGGGTTTGAACCTAAATTATTAAAAATAATATCGATCAGTAATCCCAATAGGGGCAATAAGCAAATAGTAAAAATCACATTCCATCGATGATCTTTGCTTTTAATCATCGTCAATAATGTCGTTATTTTTTCCATCATTAGAAGAAGTGCCGTAAGTCCATATCATTATATAAGTGCGCTACCTGATCACCGTAGCCATTAAATAACTCTGTTTGACGCCGTGATGTAAAAAAACCACTACCAAGCAAGCGTTCACTGTTTTGACTCCATCGTGGATGAGGAATACTGGGATTTACATTTGCATAGAAACCATATTCATCAGGCGCGGATTTATTCCAGCTAGTCAGTGGCGCTTTTTTTAATAATTCAATTTTGACAATTGCTTTTGCGCCTTTAAATCCGTATTTCCATGGCACAATTAAACGCAGAGGAGCCCCGTTTTGTTTCGGTAAAACATCACCGTACATTCCCACGGCTAAAATGGTAAGAGGATGGACAGCTTCATCGATTCGCAATCCTTCAGTGTATGGCCAATGCAAAACAGATTGATTGCGCAAGTTGGGCATTACATCGGGTTGCTCTACCGTTGTAAATTTTACAAAATTAGCCGTTGAAAGCGGTTTTGCCATATTGAGTAAATTGACCAACGGAAAACCTACCCAAGGGACAACCATCGACCAAGCTTCAACACAACGGAAACGGTAAATTCTCTCTTCAAGAGTTTGTTTACTCAAAATATCTTCTAAATTAAATTTTCCCGCATTTTCAACTTCACCACTAATCTCAATTGACCATGGGTCAATGACAAGCGGTTGTGCGAGTTTGGTGGAATCTTCTTTGCCGAAACTGAACTCGTAATAATTGGTATAGTCTTTAACCAACTGCTCAGGCGTTGGCGTAAGTGTTTTAGATGACAGGTCACTTTGCGCAAGAGTTGCCCATTTTGCTGAATTGGTTTGTGCCATAAGGGAATGGCTATTTCCAACCACTGTTGCGGCAAGTAGAGATTTGATGAGTGTAC
>CAJBJW010000147.1 GCA_903953455.1 uncultured Pseudomonadota bacterium
AGTGCCAAGAAGTTGTCGAATGATATTTTACCTATTTTATAGGTTGAGATTTATTTTTTATCTTATTGAATATGAACTATATTTTTTATTATGGCATTTAAAATGCTAAATGCTTGTTAAGCGATTACGTTAATGAGTTAACCCAACCGATTATGTTTAAATTGATACTTGTTTTTGTCTGTGCATTTGCTTTTGTGAATGCAACTCATGCCGAGCCAAAATGGCAAACTCACGAATCAATTTATGAGGCGGTTAAAGCCTATGTTGCTCAAAATATTAATACGACTGCAGAGTATGAAATTAATATAGTGCCGTTAGCGAGTCGCTTAAATTTAGTGTTATGCGAGCAACCCATGGAAATATTTACGCCTAACTTGGTGAAGGCAGGGCGTTCTGCTATTAACGTGCGCTGTAATTCGCCAAAAAAATGGGCGATTTTCGTTCCTATTATTATTACACCATTTGAAAATATTATAGTTTTAACGCAGAATATGCAGCATGGTGACAAAATAACGGAGCATCATGTTGCTTTGGCGCGTAAAAATGTGACGCAATTACACAATAATTATATGACTGATTTAACTCAGGTGATAAATAAGCAAATTTCGCATAATTTATCTGCCGGAACAGTTATAACAACAAAAGATTTTTTTGAGGCTAAGTTAATAAAGCGCGGTGATCATGTCATGATGACATCGTCAAATTCAGGAATTGCAATTCGAATGACTGGGATTGCGCAATCGGACGGCAGTCGTGGTCAGGTGATTCGCGTTAAAAATCAAAACTCTGATCGTGTAGTGAATGCGACAGTGATTGATACTGGTGTTGTTGATGTGATGCATTAGCAACAAAAAGGAATAATTTCTTGAATTTGAGCTAAAGATTTTTTGTGTCTTGCCGATAAGTTTGTCTAACATACAGATAAACTTTAAACGCAAAACTGAGTATGTGTAAATTATCGTTACAGTTTTGTGATAACTTCTATTTCAAGGGGCTCGGCATGGCTATCGAAAGAATCAAAAATACAGGAGCAGCATCTGTTCCAGTAAAAACTCCCGCAAAAAGCGAGAGTTCGGCATCGTTATCTTTTCAATCACTAATTAAAAAAAGTTTGACTGAAAATAGTGCCACTCAAACAACACCAGTTGCAGACATTAAGGCGACTTTAGCAACAGATAGTGTGGTTTTAACTAATTCTGTTCAAGAAATTAAAAAGAGTTTTGAATCATTTCCTGAGTCTAGTCTTGATATGCAGCGTATAGAGCGTATTAAGCAAGCGATTGAAAATGGGACTTATGAAATTAACCCAGATCGTATCGCGCAAAAAATGATTCAATTTGAATTTTCACAGGGTCAAAGCAACGGCACATAGTTTATGATTGAGCATACATTTCCAATTGCAGAGCAGTTAATTAGCAATGCGCTACAATTAGCGCAGAGGCTTTGTCAGCAGCTTACCCAAGAGGCTGAAGCGTTAGTCCGCCAGCCACAATCTGCTTTTATTAGTACAGTGGCTAATAATAAGCGAGATTTGGTCATGCAATTGGATATGTTCAACAAACAACTTGAGCAGATTTTAGCTGCAGAAAATTTGCCGCTCTCTCCGGAAGGAGTGGAGTCCTATTTTCAAATGGCATTGATTAATGGATTGTCGCCTACTATTGTGAAAATGAATTGGGATGACTTGATGATTGTGTGCTCAGATTGTAAAAAATTAAATGAACAAAATGGCGCGAGCATTGAAATATTAGCGAGAAACAATAAACGTACAATTCACATTTTAAAAGGTAAGTCCGAAGTGGTGACACGATATAGTCGTGATGGGTCAGTTGTCAGTGACTTTCAAAATAGTACGTTAGTGTCAGTTTGATTTCGATTTTCCTTTTTTGTTTTTGGAAAGCATTTCCTTTGCATGGGCAACTGTTTTTTCAGTTAAATCCACGCCACCTAGCATTCGCGCAGTTTCAGTAATGCGTTCTTCGTCAGAAAGTAAAAATACCCTTGAGGCAGTCATATCCGTGTGATGTTCTTTTTGAACAAATAAGTGCTGATGAGCCTGTGCGGCAACTTGTGGTAAATGTGTAACGCACAAAACCTGGCGATTTTTGCTCAACTCACGCATTTTTTGACCCACAATTTCAGCAATTCCTCCCCCAATACCTGAATCAACTTCATCAAAAATGAGCGTCGGCGTTGTTTTATCGCTCGCGGTTGTCACTTGTATAGCTAAACTAATGCGCGATAATTCTCCTCCTGAGGCAACTTTCGATAGCGGCTTAGGTGGCAATCCCACATTTGCGCTAATCAAAAAAAGTACATCGTCATAGCCATTGAAACGAGGTGTATTGCTCGCTTGCGAATGTATTTCAATAATAAATTCACCATTTGGCATGCCCAACTCTTTCATCATTTTTGAAATATGTTCTTGAAGTATTAGTGCGCTTGATTTGCGTTGAGCAGACAGTTTTTCTGCCAACGGAATGAATATTTCTTGCCAGTGCGCCACTAATTTTTCTAATTCTGTTATGTGATCTGCACTGTCGCTAATGTGTGTTAATTCAAGTTCCAAATGTTGTTTGCGAGCGAGGAGTTCTTCAGGTTTGACTTGATGTTTTCGGCTTAAGGCTTGCAGTACCGCTAATTGCGCCTCAATTTCTTGGAATTCGTTTGGATCAGCATCTTGATTTTCTAAAAAATGGCGTAGTTCGTAAACCGCTTCTTCAATTTGAATTTGCGCCTCAGTAAGTAAGGTCGTCACCGACGTTAATTCGGGCGCAAATTGCAATAAGCTCGAAATGGATTTGATACTGTTTTTTAGTCGAGCATGAATGGATTTATCTTGATCATAAATCACTTCTATTTGCTCTTGTCCTGTACTTAAAATTTGCTCTAAATTGGCGAGTTTTCGATGTGTGTCGGAGAGTTCGTTGTAGTCAAATTGATCTAAATTGAGTGTTTCTAACTCCTCAAACTGATAACGTAAGAAGGCTTCTCGCTGTGTGTCTTCGAGACGTTTTGTTTTTAATTGCTCAAGTTGGTGTTGTGCCTGTTGCCAATTGGTGTAACAGCTATTTATTTCCGCGAGTAAGGTCGTATTTTTGGCATAATTGTCAAGTAATCGACGCTGTTCATCGTTTTCGAGTAATTTTAAATGGGCGTGTTGACCTTGTATTTCAACTAATTGGCTGGTAAATCGTTGCAGTGTTTGCAGGGTAACAGGGCGATTATTGATATAGGCTTTTGACCGACCGTCACTATTGATGACGCGTCGAATTAAACAGCTATGATTTTCTTCATCGAAGGCGTTTTCTTGTAGCCATTCTGTAGCGCTAGGCAGTGCGGTTAGATCAAACTCTAAATTGACTTCTGCGCGTGTGCAATTGGGTCTTACATAATCTGGTGTGGCTCGCTCACCTAATGCGAGTGTTACCGCGGTGAGTAAAATAGATTTTCCCGCCCCAGTTTCTCCCGTTAAAACCGACATGCCTTGTGTTAAGTCGAGTTGCAAGTTTTTTACAATAGCAAGGTCAAGAATAGTCAGATTTCGAAGCATAGTTATGGTTTTTAGTTGGCTGTGTACTGATTGCGTGTGATGACTAAAACACGCTTATTTAACTTAGTTTACCACGTGTGTCTATTTTTTTAGAATTTGAAATTCAAGTGTATTGTTTTGTTGTAAATTCACGCTATTTTGTGAAAAATGGTAGAATTCAAATTTTAGAAATAAAGGGGGATTTTATGTTTAAAAGAATCGTATTATTTGGTTTGGCGGCTTTATTTTATGCTACGCAATCACCTAGTTTCGCTGAAAGTTATGATGTGGTGCAGCAGCAAAGAATGGAAAACGAAATCAACGCGTTAAGAAATTTTGTGGTGGATTTGGAAGAGCGCATTAAGCAATTAGAGCGCGAACAAACAGGGAAAGCCAAAGGAGGTGGTGAGTTAGTGTCGAGTAATGACGTTAAAAATGAGCCAAAAATTGAGCCAAACTGGCGAGATAAACAGGCTTGGTCACTAATCAAAGAAGCGATGTCAACTGAAAAGGTTAAGGCTATATTAGGGCGTCCCGCCCGTGTAGATGATTTGGGGAACGGTCATCAAAAATATGTCTATCAAGGCGAGGTGATTGGTTCAGGCATGGTGAACGGTAACATTGAGTTTTATGAAAATCGCGTATACGAAATTCATTTGCCTAATTTTTAATAGTGATTATCGCTAATTAAGGACGGCGTGCGTCAACAAATCTATCGCGCCAGTAATTTGTTTTCAAGCTTGAAACCATTACTTTTCCTGAACGCGAACTTGGGGCATGAACAAAATTGCTCTCGTTAACGTATATGCCAACGTGCGAAACAGTCTTGCCGCTGGTGTTGAAAAAAACCAAATCACCAGAGTGAATGTTATTTTTAGGTACCGGCATGAGAGTATCTTTCATTTCACTGACGGTACGGGGCAGATGCACGCCATTGTGTTCATAAACGTGTTTTACAAAACCGCTGCAGTCAAAACCTTCTTCAGGCGTGTCTTTACCGTAACGATAGGGTGCGCCTTGCAGACTTAACGCATAATCGACAGCAGGTGGAATGACTTCTTTTTCAACAGGACGAGTAGCCACAGGCGTTGGTTTTACGTCCACTGTTCCTGCGCACCCAGATAGTAAGGCTATCGTGAGTGGCAGAAGCAACGGCTTTAAGTAGGGTAAATCGTTTTTTGTCGAAATAGTCGGTAATTTATTCACGGCAATCACAAAATGAGTTAAAAAATAAACGCTGCTGAGTGGTAGCAGCGTCTTCCAAATAAAAATCAAACATAAGAACGCACATAATCACGGGCAAAATGATTTAGAGGCGATTTGTTTTGTTGAAACTCTCTATACACACGATGTACGTCAAGGGGCGTAATGTGTGCGTAAATACCAAATCCAGTTTGGTTAATAAATTCATCACTGAGTGTTTCAAGAAATAACCACCAAATGGAATCATTGTGTTTTTCTTGCTGTGTATCCATTGTTGTCACCTGCGTTTTTTTGAAATAAAGTTAATGTCAAATTATTGTCTGGATAAAACGCATCGATTTCTTGCGACTTGGGGTATGATGACAAATTTGGTGCATAGAGCACCTTATTTATACTCGACCTTTTTCATCTCTTTTTAATGTCATGACCTTAAAAATCGCGCTTGTCCAAACAAATAGTCTAGTCGGCAATATTGACTTTAACTTTAACCAAATCACGGAAATCGTGATGAAAACGCGCAGTGAATCTCCCGTTGATTTAATCGTGTTCCCTGAGTTAGTGCTCACGGGTTATCCTCCGGAAGATTTACTGCTTCGCACCGACTTCATTTCTCAAGTCGATGGTATTTTATTTGAACTAGCAAAACTCGCGCCAGAAATTGCAATCGTTATCGGTTTTCCAGAAATATTTAAGGGTAAATTATATAACAGTGCGGCTGTACTGCTTTCAGGTAACGTTTTAACGATTTATCGTAAACAAAAATTACCGAATTATGGGGTGTTTGATGAACAGCGTTATTTTTCCGCAGGCACGGATTCGTGTGTATTTGAGCTGAAAGGTCAATATATTGGCATTGGTATTTGTGAAGATACATGGCATAGCAAGATTGTTGAGGCTACTAAACAGGCGGGAGCAGAAATACTGGTGACATTAAATGCCTCACCGTTTCATTCTGGCAAAGCACAAAAGCGTGAGTCGATTATCAGTAAGAATGCGAGCGCTGCACAGTTGCCAATTGTTTACGTCAATATGGTCGGTGGGCAGGATGAATTGGTTTTTGATGGTGCTTCATTTGTGATGAATAAAAACGGTGAAGTTGTACTTCGTGCACAAGAATTTGTGGAAGAAGTGCGCATCATTGAATTTGATGGTTCTGAGCCTATTCCAGCTTACTGTGCCCCATCGTATTTGCCTGTGAGTAGTGATTACGCGGCATTAGTATGTGGTACGCGTGATTATGTGAATAAAAATGGCTTTAAAGGCGCAATATTAGGCTTGTCCGGCGGAATTGATTCGGCTTTGGTGCTGGCTATTGCGGTGGATGCGCTGGGCGAAGAAAATGTGGAGGTAGTTTCCTTGCCTTCGCGTTACACACTAGAGATGAGTAATGATGATGCTAAGGAGCAAGCACATATTTTAGGTGTCACGTATCACTGTATTCCCATTGAACCTGCAGTGAATGCATTTACTGCAATGCTTGAGGGCACATTTGCCAATACGCAAAGTGATACCACAGAAGAAAATATTCAAGCACGTTGCCGTGGTGTCGTGCTCATGGCAATGTCAAACAAACAAGGAAAGTTGCTGCTGACTACAGGGAATAAAAGTGAAATGAGCGTCGGTTATGCAACGCTTTATGGGGATATGGCAGGTGGATTTGCACCGATTAAAGATGTTCCAAAACTGTTAGTCTATGCGCTTGCAAAATATCGTAATCAACTTTCACCGGTGATACCTGAGCGTGTTATCACGCGACCTCCCTCGGCGGAACTTGCGCCAAATCAATGTGATGCCGATTCACTGCCTCCTTATGAAATACTTGATCCTATTTTGCAACGCTACATTGAAGAAGATCAATCCGCTCAGCAAATCATTGATGCGGGTTTTGATAAGCAGGCGGTGGCGCGAGCGATTTCACTCGTTGACCGCAGTGAATATAAACGCAGACAGTCCGCGCCAGGGATTCGGATTAGTGTGCGTGCATTTGGGCGAGATCGAC
>CAJBJW010000148.1 GCA_903953455.1 uncultured Pseudomonadota bacterium
ACGGCCTTTATCTCGAAGCGCTAAACGCTGATGCACACCAAAACGATGCTGCTCATCGACAATGGTCAACCCTAATTTTTTAAACTGAACCTGCTCTTGAAACAGTGCGTGCGTACCAATCACTAAATCAATTTGACCTGCTGCCAACGCTTTTAATCCTTCTACTCGCGCTTTACCTTTGAGCTGCCCTGTCAAAAATAGAATTCTGACATCAAAATTCAAAAACCAGTGAATAAAATTACGACAATGCTGCTCAGCTAGCAATTCTGTTGGCACCATTAACGCCACTTGATAGCCGTTTTTAATCGCAACAAGCGCAGTGACAGCCGCCACTAACGTTTTACCCGATCCCACATCCCCTTGTAACAATCGCAACATCGGCTCAGGCTTTGCGCAATCGACTTGGATTTCTTCAATCACACGCAGTTGCGCCTTTGTTAACGAAAACGGCAACGTAGCCAAAAACGCTTTTACTTTAGTTTTCTTCGATGTAAAAACAGGAGATTGAAAGCGTTTTGCGTGCATTTTAGCACTCCGCATAGACAGATAATGCACAATCAATTCTTCATGTGCAAGCCGCGCAAATGCCCGCTTATTTTCGCTACCTGTTGGTGCATGAATTTGCAATAACGCGTCACGAAACGTCGGATAATTAAATTTTTGCAAAAAGTTATTAGGCAAATAATCCACTAACTGTGAATCACACATTTTCAATGCTTGCGCAATAATGCGTCGCAAAAGACTTTGATTAAGTCCCTCAGTACACGGATAAATAGGCGTTAACGTATTTTCTGTTTTATGTGCGTCGTGTTCTGTGCGCAATGCAAATTCAGGATGCATCATTTCAAGCGTGCTATCAAGACCTCCACCATACCCCAAACGTACTTCACCAAAACATTGCAGCCACGTTGCATTTTCGAGCAATTTTCGCTGGGATGGCGAAAAATTCAAAAACTTTAACGCCAAAAGTCCATTACCATCATTGATGTGACAGACCAAAATTTTACGCGCCGACGGTATCACATTTACCTGTTCCACACGTCCGCAAACAAGTGAAGTTTGCCCTACCTCAAGCGTATTAATCGGACAAAGACGTGTCCGATTCTCATAGCGTATTGGCAAATGAAGCAGCAAATCAAGCAGCGTATAAAGCTCGAGCTTTTTGAGGCGATGAAGTGTGTGAGGACCAACGCCCGCAAGCACACTCACTTCTTGCTGCAACAGCGACATACGCGTAAAAAATAACGCTAATATAAATTAGAGGCGAATTACACTAAGCTATCTTGTGTAGACAATTCCATAATACCGTCCATTTCCACTTGCGCCCCTTTAGGCAACGCTGCAACACCTATCGCCGCACGCGCAGGATAGGGCTGATTGAAATAATGTCCCATAATTTCATTCACAATAGGAAAATGCGATAAATCGGTTAAAAACACGTTTAATTTCACAATATCTGATAAATCGCCACCTGCCGCGTGTGCAACTGCTTTTAAATTCTCAAATACCTGCGTAATTTGCGCTGTAATATCACCTTCAATTAAGGTCATTGTATCTGGAACGAGTGGAATTTGACCTGATAAATAAACAGTTCCGCCCACTTTTACAGCCTGTGAATATGTACCAATTGCTTGTGGTGCGAGGTGTGTATGAATAATACTTTTAGACATATAACGATTTTCCTAATATAGTAAATTAAAAATAACATCAAAAATAGGATGTACATTGTATGATTATAATCGCACTTTTCGATGTAAGCGCGTATATTTGCACTTGATTTGCCTTCTAGGCAGTCAAAAAACACAATAACAAGAATAGACTAGGAGGAAATGTTATGAATTTTGATTTCAAACGTATGATGAAAATTGAACGCAATTTAAGTATTAAAGAAAAACAATATCGTCTCTATGGTGGCATTGCGATGCTTGTGGTTTCGCTATTTACGGCAAGTATTCCATTATTAATTTTTGGCGTATTTTGCGTGGTGGAATTCTACTTATCATGGTGTCCTGTTTGCGCGGGCATGAACAGAAACACCTACGAAGGTGACAGCGAATAAAACATTGCTTACACAGTAATGCTTCTATAGCGAAATGTCATAATAATTAAGATGGCATTTCGTTTTTTATTACCTGTCACATCTTCAATCCATCTATCAAAATCATCTACAACCCTCGGATTTTATGGTATACCGTACTACTTAATCATGTTTCAGCCATTATTATCATTATTTTTTAAAAAAACAGAAACATTAAGTATTAGACACTGCTCGCATTTTTGAGGTAATTTTTTATTCCGTCGTATTTTTTAGCACCATTTTATCGTTAAGCACCTTAATTAAATCAGATTGATAAACCATGCCCACCAATTTCTTATCTTCATTAATAATGGGAATTTGTGCATGACCTTGCTTTGAAAATAACGCAATGAGGTGAGTAATGGACGATTTTTCAGATAATACAACCACCTGTTTACTCATTATATGTCCAACTACTTCTGGTTTTTGCGTTGTAATATCTGGCGTTCTACGAATAAAGGATGCTAATTTTTGTTGAAAATTCACATAAGGCGACATCTCCACAAATTGAAGAAAATCAGCTAACGTCACTATGCCAATGACATGATTCGCTTTATCCAGCACCGGTATAGCTTTTAATTTCTGAGTGTGTATTTTTTGCCACGCAATTTCAACTTCATCACCATATTGAACCGTCGTGACTGATTTTTTCATAATATCGCCGCAGATTATATCACCGTGTAGACGTTTGAATTTGTGTAGCTCTGCATTGATTAAGAGCTCATGCAATTTATTGATATTCACATCAATAAATTCATCTTCCTTAGTTAATGCATATTTCACGTCTTGTTGAGACAATGTTGGCGTCTTTGTAAAATGATTATCTATTGATTTATACTTTAATAAATAACGATTAATGATGGTTACCATCAGTAATATGCCAACAACATTTAATAAGACCGGGGTTAATACGAACTGATACCCTAAATCTGTCAGAGAAGACCAATTTATAACAGGCACCAATGCCGTCGCCGCCCCGGGTGGATGTAAGCATCGCAATAAAAGCATTATTGAAATACTCCCACTCACCGCTAAGGCACAAGCTAGTGGGAAATGAGGAAGATACTTTGCACAGGTTATTCCAATGAACGCCGATGTCACATGACCACCCAAAAATGACCAGTAACCAGCAAAAGAACTACTAGGTGCAAATAACAAAATCACTACAGAAGCACCCATTGACGCAAGCAATATAGGTGAATTGGCTGCCATTAAAAAAGTAGAATGCGACGCGAAGAAAACGATACTTATAATGCATAAAAAACTTCCAATAACAGAAATAACTTGATATTGAATACTCAAATTATTGTTAGTAGGAATAAGTGTTGCAAACCTATTAAACAAGCGGTTTAGCATACACTTTTAAGACAAAAATGCGTCAGCAAAAATCTCTTTTAAAGCAGCACCTTGCAAATATGCCATTCTTTTTGACTGTAATACCATATCGGACTGACCGCATAAGTACACCCGCCAACCGTCTAATTTAGTAAATTTTTCTAGTGCAATTTGATTAACACGACCTTGTGTGTAGCGATGTTTATCTGGATTTATCCCCGATAAACAAGGTGTGTAATGGAAATTAGCGTGATGTTGTGACAGTTCGTCTAGTTTGGTTTCAAAATACAATCCCGTTGCATCTCGGCTACCGTGAAATAAATGAATTTCACCGGTATGATGATGATTTTCTAGCGCATCTTCAATAATACCGTAAAGGGGTGCAAGTCCAGTCCCCGAACCAATTAAAAGTAAAGATTGTTCACTTTTCCCCTCAAGATAATGACAACTACCTTGAGCATGCGAAAAACTTAACGTCATACCAATGTCAAGTTCACTAGCTGCCCAGCGACTGAATTGTCCATTAGGTAAAATACGAATATGAAAAACCAACGTATGTGCCGCGTTGGGCGTATTTGCAATAGAATAACTGCGAATAGTACCCGCCTGATTACGTAAATTTACAAACTGACCAGCGAAAAAAGCGAAGGGATCTTTTGATTGTATCGTAAGGATCATGACATTATCGGATACAAATTCTTTTTCAACTACCTTAGCCTCTAACCACACCTGCTCATTATTAGGTAACGCAAGCGTCATATCATTTTCTGGCATACAAACACACGCCAAAAAATAATTCTCCTTTTGCAGTAACGCGCTCAAACCAATTTGTGATGATGAGGGAACGGGTATTTCATCAAGACAACGCATTAAACAGCTTTGACATACTCCCGCTTTGCAACCGTAAGGCACTTGCATATTATTTCTAAGCAAGGATTGCAGTACAGTTTCATTGGGATCTATTTCAAAAAATTGCTCATCAAATTTAATGCGTTTCATCACATATACCTACTTTTTTTATTTACCTAAAACATCAACGCGAGTCGTTTCGGCAATAGCGGCAACTTGTCCAATCAATGCATCCGATACACCCAACTCAGTTAATGTTATCGCTAAGTTTTCAACAACCGCATCAAAGTGGCTATCATTTAATCCCATTTCCACTAATTTTGCATGCCCATTTCGCATATCCTGACCACTATAATTCGCTGGACCACCAAAAGCCATCGTTAAAAATGCTTTTTGTTTAACTGCTTGTTTGTCCATATCAACACCCTCAAAAAAACGATTGATACGGTCATCCATTAAAACTTTACGGTAAAAAATATCAACGGCCGCATTGACCGCACCTTCACCACCAAGTTGCTCAAATAATGTTGCGTTTGCTGTATTTAATGTGTCGCTCATTTTGTCCGCCTATTTATGAATAAAGTGTTTTGAGCTTTAAGCCCAAAATTAGTTTATAGTAATTAGATACCTTATACAAAATAATTCCGTTATAACTGAAATAAGTTTTTAAAGTAGATATTTATGAATAAAATTGGACAGCGTCAACATGACATCTTGGCCTATTTTCTAACACACAAAAAAAACTTGTGTATCGAAGATTTGTATTTTCAATTAGGGATTTCACGCACGGCAGTTCAAGAGCATTTTAGTGCGTTAGAAAATGCGGGCTATATTGAAAAAAATGGCGTGAGTAAAACCAATGGTCGACCTATTGTGCTTTACGGCATTACCAATAAAGGAATTAATTATTTTCCTAAACAGTATTCATGGCTAGCTGGACTGATGCTTGAAGATTTACTCGAAACTATTTCAGTTGAAGAATCTGAAAAATATATGCGTCATTTGGGGATAAAACTAGCATCGCAACTCAGCGACCAATTTGAAGGCAAATCTTTGGATGAACGATTGGAGACCTTAATAGCTATCATGAATGACTTAGGGTTTAACGCTAAACAAGCCATAAATGAAAAAGAGCAAGTTTGCATCCAAGCGTGTAACTGTATTTATCACGATTTGGCACAAAAACATGAACAAATTTGTCAATTCGATTTAGCCCTTCTAGAAGGTGCACTCGAAAAACCAGTAAAGCAATCGCGTTGTATGGCAAAAGGCGATACAACATGTGAATTTTTATTTTAAAAACATACTCAAAAATAATCATCGAAAAACAGTATCAAATCCAAATGATTTAAGGCGGCTTTATCTGATTTATTTCGAGAACGTATTATTTTTTGCTACCTGAGTTTTTATACTCTTGTTCTAGTGCATGCCCTAAAATGCGATGTTATCCTTCGAATTCACTTCTTCCAATTTCGCCAATTCTAACGCTTTCATAAATGCATGTATTTCATCATTCTCAACACGTTGATACAATTCTAAAACGGGCAACGTTAAATCAATCGATTCAAACGTAATATCATCATCGATAAAATAAAAAACCGGTTGCCAATTCGTTGATCTTCTTGAAATTTCAATTTCAACACGATCTTGCTCGATTAAAACATATTCTTCTAAAGTAGGAATACTTTGGTAGATTTTTCGTTTTAGATTTTTATCAAATTTCCGTGTGGAATTCGACAAGACTTCGACGATAATGCGCGGTGACTCGGTGTAATACGCATCTTTATCGTCATTGTCACAAACCACCAATGCATCAGGATAAAAATATTTTTTACCACTATCCGCACGAACTTTAATGTCTGAGCTAAACACTTCGCAAGGAGAATGTTTTAAATGCGTTCCAATGTTAATGACTAAATTCGAAATAATGCGCTGATGACTAATACTCGCTCCCGCCATCGCAAAAATCTCACCATCAACATACTCGTGTTTAATATCACGCATTTTTTCATCTTCAAGATAGGTTTCTTCGCTGATATCACCGACTTTGTAATTAGGTAAATTCATACTATCCTCAAGATGATTTTTTGAGCATCAACTCAAACGCATTAAACAAGGTTTTCATGTGTTCGGGTTTATAAGGAAATAAATCAACGGGATCTATCGCGTGGACAATCATGCAGCTATCAATTTCAAAAATGAGTAATTTTCCGTCTGGCGTTTCGCTGCAATCAATCCCCACATATTCAAGGCCAGTGCGTTCATAAATAGCTTGAAACGCCCCAGCGTGTTTTTTCGCAAAGGTTTGCTTAAAATCATTCATGGCTTGCGCTTCTTCTGCACGTTTTTGTGCATCATCGGCCATTCCTGCATTGAGATAATGAATCATCCAATGCGTTGACATCGCAAGATGACACAAAAATGCCTCACCTGCGCATAAAATCACGCGATATTTACGATACAGTCCATCCGAGTTTTTATAATCCACAAACGGTGCAATAAAAAAGTCATCGTAATGTTGCCCATTCAAATAATGTTGCAATGCCTCCGCATTTTCAACTTTATCTAAATCATGACCCGCGTGTGAATCAACAGGCCGAATAATAATCGGATACGCAAACGCTTGCGGTTCAATAGTATTCAATGCGTAACGAATCGTTGTCGGCATGGCAATACCGGATGCATTCTCAAGTAATGCACATGCGCCATCACGCGACATACATGCAATGCGCTCAGGTTTATTAAGTACCGGTTTAGACCATGTTGCCAGCAGTGGCGTGAGCTGTTTGAGTAACGACAAATTCACCTCCGACTCAGCGATGGCGACAAATAACACATCATGTTCGGGCAAATCCTCATTAAACGCGCCAGCAACCGTGAATAAATCCTCGGTAACA
>CAJBJW010000149.1 GCA_903953455.1 uncultured Pseudomonadota bacterium
AGAATCGTTGCAAATAACTATCTTCACCTAATTCACCATCGCTCATAAAGCCATCGCCTTCATAGGCTTTCTCTGCATTATCAAAAGCTTTATCTGATTTAGGCGCAGTTAAATAAGCAAAAGCTGTTTTGATAGCTATTGGCAATGGTTGTTGCAGGCCGTTCTGCCATGACTCTAGGAGTTGCCGTAGATACGTTTTTGACTCTTCAATACTGAGAGGTTGAATGTAGCATACGGTATCCGAGCCAACAATAATGGATTGCACAGGTTTTTCTGCTACGCAAAGTAATAAATGAGTCACCCAATGATGGCAAAAATTGTGATATTTAATGACACCATTTGACAGTAGAGTTTGCGCTGTGCAAATAATCCAAGCGTGCGCATTGCCATTTTGTCTAAGCGTATTAAATTGACCAGACAGTTGCACCGTAACACCATTGGCTAAGCTAAATTCTTGTTTTATATTGACGGATTCGCAGATCGTTGGCCATTGTTCCAAATAATGCTGATACGTTAGCCAAGCTGATTTAACTGGACTCACCATGTCATCAAACGTAATTTCTTTAAAGTGACCCAGCGGAAACAAGCCTTGCCCGTTCATTTTGGTTTGTTGCTTTTCAAAAAAAGCATCCAAATGATCCATTTTTGCATCACTGGCTTTTAATGCACTTAATAGTTCATCACGGAATTGATATTGCTCTAAATGATTAAAATCGAACGGTTCATCATCATTGCGGAGTTCCTCGGCACTATTTTCAAAATTAAATTTCAACGTGTGCATACAATACGTTTTTACGGGGGCTCTCAAAAAACGCCCCAACGCGATAATGGGTAATTGCAGATGAGTATCAACAGCGACGTTTTTCGTTTGTAACGTATTATTTTTAATTGATGTTTGCGCGAACCATTCATGTGCATACGTGAATAGCCGTGCATCACGCTCTTTTTCAATATAGCGCAGACTAAAGGGTTGCAGTGGATGTTCTAGGGTAATGGCGTTAATGAGCGATACTTTTTTATTTTCACTCAAACACCACGATTTGCAAATCGTTTCACGAAGTTGACTAATCAGCACTGAAGGTGGAATCACCGTATTATCGCGAATACTGCGTCCCACCCAACTGATATAGAGTTGTTTACGCGCTGACAAAAGCGCTTCTAAAAAGACATATTGATCATCTTGTCGACGTGAACGATCCCCTGGTCGGTAATGATTAGGCAAGCTCATTAAATCAAAACTTTGTGGTGCTTTATTGCGCGGAAAATCGCCATCATTCATCCCTAAAATACAAACCACGGGAAAGGGAATCGAGCGCATCGGCATCAATGTACAAAAATTCACTTTGCCTGTGAGGAAGATTTTTTGGAATCCGGGTTCATCAACACTCGACAACCACGTTTCTTTCACAATCGCGGCTGATAATTTATCGCTTTCGCCCTCCCCTAATTTCGCTAAAATGCAACTCTGTTGCCATCTAGCCAGCGAAACAATAAGTGTATCAAGTGTTTTGCGCTCTTTATCCTCGGTGGCTAAGAAGAAATCCTCAAGGAGTTGCGGCAATAAAGTAAACCACTGCTCCGCACTGTGATTGGTATTGAGTAATTTTGCATAATGTTCGAGTTTTTCAAGTAGCGCATACACACTGCCTAAACATTTTGCTTCAATGCCGCCAATTTCTTCATAAGGCTCAATATCTCTAAAGGCCTCACCTACGCCTACCGCATAACCAAGCAACATACGTTTAAAGCCAAATTGCCACGTATTTTCATTTAAGCCGTCTTGCATATTTAAATTTTTACGATGCGCTTCATCCACGCCCCAACGCACACCCGCTTGCGCCGTCCATTGTTGAAGTCGCGGCAAGGCACTTTCTTCGAGTCCAAAACGCGAACGAATAGCCGGCACTTCGAGTAGCCATAAAATTTCACTGGCGCCAAAACGCGAACGTGGCAAATCCAGCAAATACTCCAATGCCACGAGTAGTGTATTTTCACCGCGTTGTTCTTGATCGGTCAGACTGTAGGGAATGGCACGTTTATCGCCTTCGCTAAATTGCCCAAATACGGCATGAATATGCGGTGCGTATTGATTGATATCTGGCACCATGACAATCACTTCACGCGGTTTTAAACGCGTTTCACCTTCAGCTAAAGGGGCATTAAAGCGATGTAATAGTTGATCGTGAAGAATTTCAATTTCGCGTTGTGGACTGTGTGCAATATGAAAAACAAGCGAGCTATCCTGCTCAATTAAATCAGGATTTTTGGGCAGTGGC
>CAJBJW010000150.1 GCA_903953455.1 uncultured Pseudomonadota bacterium
CTTTGGTGGAACGTCATTACTTATTATTGTTGTAGTTGTTATGGACTTTATATCCCAAATGCAAACACATATTATGTCGCAACAATATGAAGGTTTAATGAAAAAAGCTAATTTAAAAAAGTAATTCGATGTTAAAATAATAAATTGTAATAAATATAAAGGGTCTTGGAGATTCTATGAAAGTTCGCGCATCTGTAAAAGTGATTTGCAGAAAATGCAAAGTAGTAAAAAGAAATGGTGTTGTTAGAGTTATTTGTGAAGACGGTAGACACAAACAACGCCAAGGGTAATTTTTAAATTGCTCAATCATTGTGATATGTTATAATCATATACTTTACTTTAGAAGCCATACTCAGGGGAGTATCTAAATGGCACGTATTGCTGGGATAAATGTACCAGACCATAAGCACGCGGTTATCGCATTAACTGCGATTTACGGTATAGGTCGCAAGACTGCAAGTGATATTTGCAGCGAAGTTGGTGTGTTACCTTCGGTAAAACTTAAAGATTTAGCTGAAGATAAAATAGAAGCTATTCGTAACGTCATTGCCAAAATGACTGTTGAAGGTGATCTTCGACGCGAAGTTTCAATGAATATTAAGCGTTTGATGGATCTTGGTTGCTACCGTGGAATAAGACACCGCAGAGGTTTACCTTTAAGAGGTCAGCGCACAAGAACGAACGCGCGTACTCGTAAAGGTCCTCGTAAACCAATTAAAAAATAAGCACTACTTTAAGAGTCTGAACTAATGGCTAGTCAAAATCGTTCAAGAAAACGTATTAAAAAAGAAGTTGCAGATGGTGTCGCACACGTCCATGCTTCGTTTAACAACACAATCATAACCATTACCGACAGAAAAGGTAATGCTCTGTCATGGGCTACTTCAGGTGGTTCAGGGTTTCGTGGTTCACGAAAAAGTACACCATTTGCTGCGCAGGTAGCTGCTGAAAAAGCAGGTGCTGTTGCACAAGAGTATGGCATGAAAAATCTTGATGTGTTAATTAAGGGGCCAGGTCCAGGTCGTGAATCTGCTGTACGTTCATTGAATAATCTGGGCTTTAAAATTAACAATATTATTGATGTGACGCCAATTCCGCATAACGGTTGCCGTCCACCTAAAAAACGCCGCGTGTAGCGGAACTGGAGTACTAATAACCATGGCAAGATATCTAGGACCTACTTGTAAGTTGAGTCGAAGAGAAGGAACTGATTTATTTTTAAAAAGCAGAGGAAAGTCTCTCGAAAATAAATGTAAATTAGATCAAAGACCAGGTCAACACGGCACAAAACGCGCTAGAAATTCTGATTACGCTACTCAGTTGCGTGCAAAGCAACGTCTACGTCGAATTTATGGTGTGCTTGAAAAACAATTCAGAAATTATTATAAATCAGCTGATTTAAAGAAGGGTGCAACAGGTGAAAACTTGTTAAACTTGCTGGAATCAAGATTAGATAATGTTGTATACCGAATGGGTTTTGCAAGTACACGTGCTGAAGCTCGTCAACTCGTATCACATAAATCAATTCAGGTAAATGGTTCGCTCATTAACGTTCCTTCTTATCAGGTCGCACCTGGTGATATTTTATCTGTAAGAGAAAAAGCTAAAAAGCAACAACGTATTATTGATGCTTTAGCTGTTACTGAACAATACAATTTTCCTGCTTGGGTTAGTGTTAATCCAAAAGAAATGACTGGGACGTTTGTTAGCTTACCTGATAGAGTAGATTTAGGTACTGACATTAACGAACAACTTGTTGTGGAACTTTACTCTAAATAATGATGGTTCCGAGGAATACAAATGCTTAGTTCTATCCCTAATTTGCTTAAACCTAAGTTGGTTGAGGTTGAAAGTGAGTCACCAAATCACTCAAGAATCGTTATAGAGCCTCTAGAGCGTGGGTTTGGACATTCTTTGGGGAATGCGTTAAGACGTGTTCTCTTGTCAACAATTCCAGGCTGTGCAGTAACTTCTGTGGAAATAGAAGGAGTACTTCACGAGTACACTGCAATTGAAGGCGTTCATGAAGACGTTATTGATATATTGCTAAACTTCAAAAAGCTTGCAATTGTTGTTGATGATTATAAAGATGAAGCAGAGTTGACACTGAATAAAAGTGGTGCTGGTGTTGTGACTGCAGCTGATATAAAAATTCCTTCTGGCGTTCAAATTTTGAACACAAATTTAGTCATTGCAAATTTGACGCATTCTGGTGCTTTAAATGTAAAAATTAAAGTTAGCCGTGGTAGAGGATATGAGCCTGCAAGTGTGCGTAAGTTAAATTCTGAGGCAAATTACCCAGTTGGCACATTACATTTAGATGCTTCTTTTAGTCCTGTTGTACGTGTTGCCTATCAAGTTGAAAGTACACGAGTTGAGCAACGTACAAATTTAGATAAGCTTATTATCGATTTAGAGACTAATGGTACTGTTGATCCAGAGAAGACTATCAAGTTAGCTGCAACTATTATTCATGATCAACTTTCAGTATTTGTTGATTTCGAGAAAGTCAGTGAACAGCCTAGAGTAGAATATTCATCTCCAGATGAAACTATAGATCCTGTGTTGTTGCGCCCCGTAGATGACCTTGAGTTGACGGTTCGTTCAGCAAACTGTTTGAAAGCCGAAAATATTTTTTATATCGGTGATTTGATTCAACGCACAGAGGTTGAATTATTAAAAACACCTAATCTTGGTAGAAAATCTTTAACTGAAATCAAAGATATTCTAGCGTTGAAAGGGTTGTCTTTGGGAATGCGCCTAGATAGTTGGCCGCCCGATGGGTTAGCTGAACATAGTCAGCCCATATCACATTAAATTTTAGGTTAATCTTAATATGAGACATCGTAAATCCGGTAGACAACTTAATATCAATAGCAGTCACCGTAAAGCACTGTTTAGTAACATGACGAATTCATTGTTTAAACATGAATTAATTAGAACCACTTTGCCAAAAGCAAAAGAACTGAGAAGTTATGCAGAGCCATTAATTACGCTATCAAAAGAAGATAGCGTAGCTAAAAGACGTTTAGCTTTTGCTCGTTTGCGTGACCGCGATATGGTTACGAAATTATTTAACGAATTAGGCCCTCGTTACAAGAATAGAGCAGGTGGCTATTTACGTATTATGAAATGTGGCTTTAGAACTGGTGATAATGCTCCAATGGCTTATGTTGAGCTTGTTGATAGAGTTGAATAGTTAGTTTATAAATGATTACCAAAAAAAACGCCTTTATAAAGGCGTTTTTTTTGGTAATCATTTATAAACTAACTATTCAACTCTATCAACAAGCTC
>CAJBJW010000151.1 GCA_903953455.1 uncultured Pseudomonadota bacterium
TCCTCACTCACACCCGCATTGAGTAGTTCAGCAGGTGAAAGCTGACGATGCGTTGTTGAGGCAGGATGACACGCAAGTGATTTTGCATCACCAATATTCACAAGACGCGTAATCAATTTCAGTGCATCTTGGAATCGCTCGCCCCCAGCGCGTCCGTCTTTGACGCCAAACGTTAAAATACCTGACGCACGACCACCTAAATATTTATCGACTAGGTGTTTATCGCCATGATTTTCAAGGCCGGCATAATTCACCCATGCCACGTTTGGATGATTAAGTAGGAAATTAGCCACTTTGAGCGCATTGTCACAGATTCTATCCATGCGCAGTGCCAATGTTTCAATGCCCTGTAAAATCAAGAATGAATTGAACGGTGAAATAGCCGCGCCTGTATTGCGCAAAGGGACAACGCGAGCTCGTCCAATATACGCCGCAGCACCTAAGGCTTCCGTGTATACAACACCATGATAAGACACATCAGGTTCATTCAAACGGCGAAAACGGTCTTTATGTTCAGCCCAAGGAAATTTTCCACTATCCACAATAATGCCGCCAATACTGTTACCGTGTCCGCCAAGGTATTTGGTGAGCGAATGCACAACAATGTCTGCGCCATGTTCAATCGGACGGCACAAATACGGTGAAGGAACGGTATTATCGACAATCAACGGTACGCCATGGCGATGCGCAATGTCTGCGAGTTTTTCAAAATCCGTAATATTACCCAGCGGATTGCCAATGGATTCACAAAAAATCGCTTTGGTTTTTTCATCAATTAACGCTTCAAACGCATCGGGCGTGCGGTAATCGGCAAAACGGGTTGTAATGCCATATTGGGGAAGCGTGTGCGCAAATAAATTATACGTCCCGCCATATAAAGTCGACGCTGAAACGATATTGTCGCCCGCTTCTGCAATGGTCATAATCGCATACGTGATTGCCGCCATACCTGACGCAAGTGCTAAACCCGCAATCCCGCCTTCAAGTTCTGCCACACGTTTTTCAAGTACGTCAGTGGTTGGATTCATAATGCGCGTGTAGATATTCCCCGCCACTTTTAAATCAAACAAATCCGCGCCATGTGCGCTATCATCAAACGCATAAGAACTCGTTTGATAAATAGGTACTGCAACTGCTTTGGTTGTTGGATCTGGACTATATCCACCATGCACAGCAATCGTTTCAAGTTTCATAAAGTTTGACTCCTCAAGTCTTCGTTAAGTGATTATTATTTTTCTACACTATTTCCAACACAATTTTTCCAATATGCGCGCGATTTTCAATCAACTCATGCGCATAATAAGCCTCTTTAAGTGGTAATACGGCATGAATAAATGGTGTTATTTTTCCATTTTCCAGCATTGGCCAAACATATTGATATAATTTCGCAGCGATATCGGCTTTAAACTGATCATCCCGCGCTCGCAAGGTAGAACCCGTAATCGTTAATCGCTTGAGCATAACAGGCAGTAAATTCAATTCTGTTTTAAGACCTTGTTGCAACGCAATGTGAATAAGTCGACCTTCAAACGCTAAAGAGCGAATATTTTGTGCAAAATAGGCCGCGCCAATTATATCCAAAATAACATCAACGCCACGATTTTGTGTTGTTTCTAAAACGACTTGAGAGAAATCGTTTTGGTTGTAATTTATTGCCACACTCGCCCCCAGTTCTAGGCATCGCTGACATTTTTCATCTGACCCTGCTGTGACAAAGACGTTTGCCCCAAATGCGTTTGCCATTTGAATGGCAGTCGTGCCAATACCTCCACTTCCGCCATGAATCAATACCGTTTCACCTGCGTTTAACTGTCCTCGATCAAACAAATTACTCCACACGGTAAAAAACGTTTCGGGCAACGCTGCGGCTTGAATAAACGTGAAATTTTGTGGGATGGGTAAGCAGAGACACGCGGATGCAAGGCAATACTGCGCATAGCCACCGCCATTCACCAGCGCACAA
>CAJBJW010000152.1 GCA_903953455.1 uncultured Pseudomonadota bacterium
ACGACAAGGGCGTTGCTCGACCGGCTTGATTGCGATAGTGCATTAAGACGTCTTTGCGGATGGGAGCGAAAAAATGATGTTCCAGATGAATGCACGTTTTCTCGTGCCTTTGCCGAGTTCTCAGAATCTCGATTGCCCGAATGCGTCCTAGTGGGCCATCTTTCGCAGGATGCAACGACTCAAACATATCCTCTCACACCTGAAGACGATACAAATTATTTTTTCACTCAAAGTCAATTAAGATTCTAATATTGTTTAACTGGAGGCAATATGCGTCACAACAAAAAAAGTGTAATGGCATTAACGGTTTTCATCCTGCTTAATTCATCTGTATTTGCCGATACAACATTAGTGGCTGTTGCATCTAATTTCACAAGGCCTATGACTGAAATAGCCACAGAATTTGAAAAAGAAACGGGACATACTGCAAAATTATCCTTTAGCTCATCAAGTAAATTTGTATCACAAATTGAAAATGGTGCACCTTTTGACGTATTTTTATCCGCTGATGAAAGTTCACCTCTTCGGTTAGAGAAAGATGGCTTTGCGGTATCAGGTAGCACTCGCACGTATGCAATAGGTAAATTAGTATTATGGTCATCTATTCCCGGATACATTGATGATCAAGGTGCGATACTCACAAATGGAAAATTTGAACATATTGCTTTAGCTGATCCTAAGTTAGCGCCTTATGGTGCAGCAGCCGTAGATTATTTAAATCGAAATAAATTATTAGAAAAACTACAACCGCTTATGGTGATGGGAGAAAATATTTCTCAAACACATCAACTGATTAGTAGTGGTAATGTGGAATTGGGATTTGTGGCGTTGTCACAAGTCATTGAAAATGGAAAAATCAATAGTGGCTCTGGAATGATCATTCCAACTAATCAACACCATCCAATCAAACAAAGTGTTGTTCTACTTAAAATAGGCGCAGAAAATCCTGCCGCTCAAGCGTTAATAAATTATCTAAATCTGCCTGCTGCAAAATACATTATCCAAAAATATGGTTATGGTATATCAGAATAACAGTGTCTTTCCTAATTTTGCATCTAATTAAAGGGCAATTCGCTGCCGCACAGGCAGCTCAGAAAGGACTCTTTCGCCCATTACACTATCAGGCTAGATTGAGTTTCTAGGACAAGAGTTACAACGCTTGTGATGAGTTTAAAAATATCATTTAAATGATATTTTTAAACACATCATGCCACGCCAGACTATGAAAATTCTTTTTATTGACATGTATTTACGCTGAATGATAACCTAGTAATGTAGTAGGTTAATTTGAACTATAAATTAAAATTATAATCATTTTCATCAGCAACAGTGTAGATTCAAATTCGTTTTAAGTTAAGAAGTTAAAACAGAATATTTATATCGCTTTAACTTAATACAGTACGCCACTGGTCGCTATGAAGACAATAAACTATTACCTTTAAATAAAAGGAATGCGATATGTCAAACACTAAATTACCCAGTATTCTTCTTTTAGCGCTAGCTTGTTCTCAAGTTGGATACGCATCAGAAAATCCCATGCCTCCTCAAAACGCAGTTGATTTAAAAAATACATCAAACCAATTCTGGTGGCCTGAAAAACTCGATTTAGGCCCTCTACGTCAACATGCTTTAGAATCGAGTCCACTGGACAAAGATTTCAACTATGCTAAAGAATTTAATAAACTCGATATTGATGCTTTAAAAAAAGATATCGAATTGTTAATGAAAACCTCTCAAGACTGGTGGCCTTCAGACTATGGCCATTATGGTCCATTTTTTATACGGATGGCCTGGCACAGTGCAGGAACTTATCGAGTACTCGATGGTCGTGGTGGAGGAGATGGAGGCCAACAACGTTTCGAACCGTTGAACAGTTGGCCCGATAACACCAATTTAGATAAAGCCCGTCGTCTGCTTTGGCCAATTAAAAGCAAGTATGGCAATCAAATTTCATGGGCAGACCTCATGGTGCTCACTGGCAATGTCGCATTAGAATCGATGGGGTTTAAAACAATCGGTTTTGCTGGTGGTCGAGTAGATGACTGGGAAGCCGATTTAGTTTATTGGGGGCCTGAGAAAAAATTCCTTGCGGATGAACGCTACAAGGAAGGTCGAAAGTTAGACAATCCACTTGCTGCTGTCCAAATGGGCTTAATTTATGTCAATCCAGAAGGGCCTAATGGTAATCCTGATCCCCTTGCCGCAGCCAAAGATATAAGAGAAACGTTTGGGCGCATGGCCATGAACGATGAAGAAACACTTGCATTAATTGCAGGTGGACATACGTTTGGTAAAGCGCATGGTAAAGCTGATCCATCAAAATGTGTGGGTGCTGAACCTGCTGCTGCTGGAATTGAAGAACAAGGATTTGGTTGGAAAAATAAATGCGGCAAAGGCAATGGTGGCGATACGATTACCAGTGGACTTGAAGGCGCTTGGAGTGCAAGTCCAACGCAGTGGACAACGCAGTATTTAACTAACTTGTTTGCTTATGAGTGGGTACAAACAAAAAGTCCAGCAGGCGCAACGCAGTGGATTCCCAAAGATGATGCGGCCGCTAACTTAGTGCCCGATGCACATAACCCTGCAGAACGCCACGCGCCCATCATGTTTACGACAGATATCGCACTTAAAGAAGATCCAAGTTATCAAATAATTGCAAAACGGTTCTTAGATGACCCTAAAGAATTTGAACTCGCTTTCGCTAAAGCATGGTTCAAACTGACGCATAGAGATATGGGACCTCGAACACGCTATATTGGAAAAGATGTTCC
>CAJBJW010000153.1 GCA_903953455.1 uncultured Pseudomonadota bacterium
CTTTCGATCTGGACATAGCATGTGAGGCATTAACACACAAATTGACAATAATTTGATTGAAGTTTGCTTCATCAAGTTGCGGTATTGGAATGATTTTATCTGATAAATTTAATTCGAATTGAATTGAGCTAGGAATCATTTTACGAATCATATCAAGCGATTCGTGCAGTTCATTATTGACATTGAAAACGGGATTTTCTATTGCTTCACTTTGATCGCGCCGGCAATAACTGAGCATTTGATTAATTAATTTTCTAGCTTTGTTACAGGCTATATCTATCTGTTTTGAATTTTCAACAAATTCACCTTTTGCTTGACCTATATTGACTGGTGCATCTTCTGTTAAATCCATTGCAGCCATTTTATTTAATTCGTTATAACCTGATATTGCCATCAATATATTATTAAAATCATGTGCAATACCGGATGTTAATCGCCCAATGCTCTCTAATTTCTGCATGTGATTAAGTTGGTTATTGAGCATCGATATCGAATCAACATGCGTTTTGTTCAAATAAACTTCAACTTCAAGTTCATTATTTTTGATTTGTAATTGTTCTCTTTTTTTGTTTATCGTTTTAGTAGAACGAATTAAAGGCAAAAAATAAAAATAGTAGATAAGTGGAAAATTGATAATTACAAGTAGCGTTGCATCGACAATCGCACCCTGCCATTTTGACATTTCAGGTAAATTACTCATAAGCAATACAATGAGAATCTCGCTGATAAATAGTGACATAATTAATACTAGCAATAATTTAATTGCTGATGAATTGGTTATCGTTTTCTTTCGCATAATCAATTAGATAAAAAATTAACGTGATAATTAACAATTTACTTATTTATTTAAACTGGATTTTATTGTCTGATATTTATTTAAAAAAAACAAAGTCTATTTTTTATTTAACGGCGTTGCTTGGTTCAAATTCGTCGTACTTTACATAACCATAGAGTAAATGTTATTACTTATCTTCAGTACATTGAACTTTATTTTGAACCCGTATTTTTAAGTACCCAGCGAGTCTGGTGTGAACTCAGTGTTTCACGTTTCCAAAATGGTGCGTTGCTTTTAAGCTCCTCCATGATATAACGACAAGCTTCAAAAGCGTCTGCACGATGCGCTGACCAAATCGCAATAAGCACTATGGGTTCACTTGGTAAAATATCCCCTATGCGATGCACAATTAACGACTCTAAAATTGTCCATTTATCTTTTGCTGTTGTAATAATTTTTTCCAATTGCTTTTGAGTCATTCCCTCGTAATGTTCAAGCGTCATCGCATGAACCTCATCACCTTCATTAAAATCGCGCATTGTTCCAATAAAAATGCTCGTCGCGCCAAATTTTCCATTTAACGCTAACTGCGTTTGAAAATCTTGAATTTCCAGAAAAGGATCAAAAACCGAGTCTACAATTTTAATCGTCACGTTAGCCTCCTGTTACGGGTGGGAAGAAAGCAACCTCATCACCATCACAAATGTAATGTATTCTCTCAACATATTCCATATTAACCGCAATTAGCGTGTTATCGGGCAGAGGCGTCTGATGAACATATTGCCAGACGTCTAAAACGGTGATGGAATCAGCAAGTGTCAGCGTTTCTTGTGAGCGCCCTATCTGCTCGCGTAAACTGGCGAAATAGCGCAATGTAATCGTGATCATTGGTTAAAAAGCGTGTAAAAATTTCGCGTTGAAATATCAGCAAGTGAACTTAGCGAAATGCCTCTCAAATCTGCTACGCACTGTGCAACATGTTTCACATACTGTGGGTAATTGGGCCGCCCTCTAAAAGGAACTGGTGACAAGTAAGGTGAATCTGTTTCAATTAATAAACGCTCTGGTGGAATTTTTTTCGCCGCATCTTGAATCGATTTGGCACTGTTAAACGTGACAATTCCTGAAAATGAAATGTAAAAATTCAAATCGAGCGCTTGCTTTGCAAACTCCCAATCTTCCGTAAAACAGTGAATAATACCACCCACTTCTCCGGCATTTTCTTCACGCAAAATCTGCAATGTATCCTCTTTTGCTTCGCGTGTATGAATAATGAGCGGTTTTTTGACTATTTTTGCAGCCTCAATGTGAACTCTAAAATGATCGCGCTGCCACGTTAAATCACCTTCACTTCGAAAATAATCCAGTCCTGTTTCACCAATTCCAATGACTTTTTTTTCTTGTGCCAACTCAACTAATTTCTCCACCGTTGGGGCAATAATATCATTCACATTAGGATGCACACCAACCGTCACTGAAATATCATCATACGCATCTACTAACGCACGCATGGCAGGATAAGCTTCTAAATCAATGGATATACAGAGTAAATGTTCAATTTGCTGTGCACGAATATCATTCATTAAACAAGCAAAATCATTTTCATAAGGCGCTAAATCTAAACGATCGAGATGACAATGCGAATCAATAAGCATAGGGTTCCTTTTTTATAGCGTGTAGGTTGAATAGTCAAAGTCTTGCATAGTAGCAAGATAAGCTTCAATTTTGGTTTTTAACGTGTATTCTTGCTCGGTGAATTGAATGCCAATGCCACAAGTTCGATAACTTTCTGACTGTTTAGGTGTCATCCAAACGACTTTGCCGTGAATATAAAACGGCGTTGTTTCTAAGAGTAAACTTAGCGTAAGAAACACATTTTGCCCCATCTCATAATGGTCAAACGTGGGAATAAATAGCCCACCATGTTTAACAAAAGCCATATATGAAGAATATAAATGGCTTTTATCGCTAATCGACAAAAATAGTGTTGGCGCTTCGTATTGATTTAACATCGGCTATTCTCGATTGAGTAACGCCCATGCAATGAGAATTTCTTCCCATAATGCTTGTTTATTAATTGGTGTTTCAAGACGTCCACGACTTTTAAGCAGTAAATCATAAAAATCATATAATTTAATGACATTGATTCGCTGAGCAAGCTCGCTTAATGGTATTTTAAAATCAATATGATATAAATTCTTTGGTGCTAATTGATGACGATACCGCATGATATCAATCACCCATGAATTCAACCAAAAAAGCAACGTGGTTTCGGGTAGTTTTAACCATTGCTCTGCAACCAGAACAGGATGACTTTGCTGAGCAGCCACTGAAAGCCATGTATTAAAACAATCACGACGTTGCTCAAGATGTGAATCATTTGCATATTGCATTGCAAGCAGTGGAGCACCTTGAGCCAAATTCAGTACAATTTCTGCGTTATTACCTGCTAACTGCTTTTCAAGCCAAGGCAGAATAAGTGATCTATCCGGCAAAGGTAAAGTGAACTTTTGACAGCGACTTTTAATGGTTGCTGGAAGTTTATTCATACGATGCGTCACTAAAACCAACACCGTACGCTCAGTAGGCTCTTCTAAATATTTCAAAAATGCATTGGCAGCGGCATTATTAAGCGCATCAGCGGGTTGAATCATAATGACGCGATAGCGATCAAATTGTGGCTTTAAACTCAATTTTCCCATGAGTGTGCGAATTTGGTCGATACCAATTGAGGTTTTGGGTTTCTTTGTTTTTGCATCTTCTTCTGGTTCAATCACCATGAAATCAGGATGCGTTTGCGCTTTGATTAAAAGGCAACTACTACATTGACCACAACTCAGGCCATCTAGTAGCGGTTTTTCACAAAGTAGCGCGTAAGCAAATTGCTCTGCTAATCGTTGCTTTCCAATTCCTAACGTCCCATTAATCAATAAAGCTTGGGGTACTCGCTTTTGCACAACATAGTTTTGCAATTGCCCCCAACTTTCTTGTTGCCACGGATATAAATTCATCGCAATAGTGGACTTAACACAGTGATAATTGCTTGCTGAACCTCAGCAAGTGGCTGACTGGCTTTAATTAACGTGATGCGTTTAGGATTGAGCTCTGCTTGCAGTAAATAGGCTCGACGAACATCTTCAAAAAACTGCAGTGTTTCTGACTCAAAGCGATCAAATGCACCGCGTTTTCCCGCGCGCTCCATACCCACTTTTACGGGAGCATCCAGTAAAAGCGTTAAATCTGGGCGCAAATTACCTTGAATTAAATTTTCAAGTCCTTCAATCGTGCTAATTTTCATATTACGCCCACCCCCTTGATACGCATACGTCGCATCAGTAAACCGGTCGCAAATTACCCAATCACCTCGCGCAAGAGCAGGTTCAATCACATGCTTTAAATGTTGCGAACGCGCTGCGAACATCAATAACAATTCTGCTTCTTCGGTAATTGCTTCACTTTTTTTGTCGAGCAGTAAAGCGCGTAATTTCTCAGCGAGTTTTGTACCACCGGGTTCGCGCGTCACCACCACTGGAATAGCCTTACTTTGCAGATAACTTTCAACAAACGCCACGTTAGTCGATTTCCCTACACCCTCACCGCCTTCAAAAGTGATGAATTTTCCTCGACTCATAAATTTTCCTCCGCTTTGTGGCGTTGATACAAATTAACTGCCGCGTTGTGCGCCTCTAATGTGGAGGAGAAAACATGGCTACCATCCCCATTGGCGACGAAATAAATTGCAGCGCCCGCATCAGGGTGCAAAGCGGCATGAATGGCTGCTTGTCCGGGCATTGCAATAGGTGTTGGAGGAAGACCTCTGAAAGTATAGGTATTGTATGGCGTTGGGTTTTGCAAGTCGCTGCGTTTTATATCACCGTGATAATCCTCACCCATGCCATAAATCACTGTTGGATCGGTTTGGAGCATCATGTCTTGTTCTAAGCGACGATTAAAAACCCCTGAAATTTGGGCGCGTTCAGCAGTGGCCGCTGTTTCTTTTTCAATAATTGACGCTAACACTAACGCTTGATACGCCGTTTTTAAGGAGATATTTTCATCTCGTTGTTGCCACTCTTGTGCTAATACTTGCTGCATTTTAGTGTACGCACGTTTAAGTATGGCAACATCTGTCGTATGTTTTTCAAAAAAATAGGTATCTGGAAAAAATACACCTTCAGGATGATTCTGAGCAATCCCTAATTGTTTGACTATATCGTGAATTTGATCACTTTTTAACGTATGTTCAACAAACGGATTGCTATCTAGCGTTTGGCGAACCGCTTTAAAATTCAATCCTTCTGGAAAAGTAATCGCATGCTGTTTGGTTTTACCCTGCACAAAAAGTGAAATCATTTCTGGCGCAGTTAATCCTTTGTTTAATTCGTATTCGCCTTTTTTAATTTTTTTCTTCGCGCCACTTGTTAAGCCAAGCACCTTAAACCAAAAAGGATTAATTGCCACATGCTGCTCTACTAATTTATCGGTTAATTTCGCAAAAGAATCGCCCTTTTCGATTTCGATAGTGATGGCTTCTTGCGTAATGGCAATATCATTTTTCGTCGCGTCATAATTCATCCACGCCCAACCACCTAAATAACTCAGCGCAATTAACGCATAACCTGCTGATTTAGACATTTTCATACGCGACCTGTTTTTGTTTTTCGCACAATAGCGCGTGTTGAAGAGTTTGTGTCATGTTTCCGATACTGTAATGACGATTAGCAAGTTCACGTATTCTCCAAATACCAATAATCGAATTACATACAAAAATTTCATCCGATTGCAATAGCGTTTCCATGGAAAAATAGGCTTCTACAACATTGTACTGCGTCATTATCCACGCACGAATAATCCCTGCAATGCCGCAATGTGTTATAGGTGCTGTATATAAAATACCATTTTTTACATAAAATAAATTTGTCATTGTGCCTTCAATGACATGTTGCTCAATATCGAGCATTAATCCTTCTTGAAACTCATCACTTCC
>CAJBJW010000154.1 GCA_903953455.1 uncultured Pseudomonadota bacterium
ATGCCGGTCATGGAATTTTATCAAGTCCCCGCCACGGCACGTGCGTCATTTGCAATGTATAACACCAAGGCTGAAATTGATGTGTTAATTTCAGGGATTAAAAATTTAATCGAGATGTTTGGCTAATGTTTGAAGATTTACGCGAGTTATATCAAGAAGTCATTTTCGATCACAATCGAAACCCACGCAATTTTCATGTTATGGAAAATGCGGATAGACAAGTTGACGGTTTCAATCCACTCTGTGGCGATAAATTAACCTTATTTTTGAAACTAGACGGTGACATCATTACCGATGCGAGTTTTCAAGGATCGGGTTGCGCGATTTCTACCGCGTCTGTGTCATTGATGACCGAAATTATCAAAGGGAAAACACAAGCGCAAGCGGAAGAGCTCTTTACCCTTTTCCATGAAATGACCACCGGCAAAGAAGAGCATATCAATTTAGAAGCGGTCGGAAAATTGGCTGTTTTAGCGGGTGTGCGTGAATTTCCTGCCCGCGTTAAATGCGCGACGCTCGCATGGCATACGCTTGATGCCGCGTTAAAAAATCAACAACAAGCCGTTTCTACTGAGTAACGCGTGTCGGCATTGCATTCACAGCTCGCCGTTTTATTTGAAGGTCAAGGTGATGTTGCTCAATGTGAGCAGCTTGCTCAAACATTAGGCGTTTCACTCAACACTTCCACTGCATTAGGCGATACCCCCTTTTTTCTGACATGGCGTGAGGGTGAGTTAAAATTACTGGATCGTGAACTGCTCAAAAAAGGCGGTTTAAGTATTGATATTGCCCCGCGCAGTGGTGAGCAACGCTCTTATCCTGCCCCCAAAGAAGGCGCGTTTGCGCAAGCCATTGGGCGCAAAACCAAAACCGTTGTCGATGCCACAACCGGTTGGGCGCAAGACAGTTTGTGTTTATTTCGCATGGGTTATGACATGACCTGCATTGAACGCTCACCGATTATGGCGCAACTTATCGCTGATGCGTTTACCCGTTTAACCCATGAATCGTGGGTACAAAAACTGGAATTAGCACCGCCTCGCCTACTTCATGGCAATGCTATTGACGTTTTGCAAAACTTAGACACCGCGCCCGATTGTGTGTATTTAGACCCCATGTTCCCGCCTAAACGCAAAAAATCCGCTTTAAGTAAAAAATCCATGACCATTCTCCACGAACTCGTTGGCGAAGATTTGGATAAAGAACACTTATTTGAAGCGGCATTCGCGGCAACCAGTAAACGTGTTGTCGTCAAAAGTCCCGATTATGCCCCACCCCTTGGCGGTAAACCCAGCGAAAGTTTTGCTGGAAAGTTGCTGCGTTATGATGTGTATTTTAAATTCAGTTAACCTTCACTTATAATCTAACGTCAGCCAACCACATCAACGCTCGTATATTGTCTAAATGGTTATCATGTCACTTTAGTATTTCGATTCATTACGCTCATTAAATACTTATGTCGACGCTCTATAAATGTGGTGACGTAATTTATTACACGTTATGAAAATGATTACTTCACATTAAGCGTATAAATAATACTAAAATTATGGCTTGATTTTAAAATTACAGGGAACAAAATAATATGGCATCATTTGAACAAGCGTTTAAAAACATCGATGACATCCTATGGAAAGAAGCAGGCTGTACAACCGAACTCGATTACACCGAGCAAACTTCATGGTTGCTATTCCTAAAATACCTCGATGGTTTAGAACAAGACAAAGCCGACGAAGCGGCATTAGAAGGTAAACCCTATAACTTCATTCTCGATGAACCTTACCGCTGGGAAAGTTGGGCAGCACCCAAAGATGAAAATGGCAACATCGACCACAACAAAGCCCTAGTCGGTGACGACTTGCGCGATTTTGTTGACCGCAAACTGTTTCCGTATCTGCACGACTTCAAACAAAAAGCCGATAACGCCAACACCATCGAATACAAAATCGGGCAAATTTTCAGCGAAATCAAAAATAAGATTCACAGCGGCTACAATCTGCGCGGAATTATTGACCACATCGACGAGCTGCGTTTTCGTTCACAAACAGAAAAACATGAATTGTCGCATTTGTATGAAGCAAAGATTAAAAACATGGGCAAAACCAATCCGCTCAATGATGCTGACCTTGTGGATTTTATCGAGTTGCAAAAAACCTTTACTGATTCGCCTAAAAGCTGGCGCGTTGATGTGGCCGATATTGATAAAACCACCTTCGATTTGTCGGTGAAAAATTCTGACGGTGGTGAAGAAATCATCCATCGCAGTCCGTTTGAAATCATGGACGAAATCGCGGCGTTAGATGCTGAAAGCGCAGACGTTTTAACCAAAATTCGAGGATTGTTATGAGCAACGAAAATCAAGACACCCGCTGGAAACAACGCTTTTCTAATTTCAGTCGTGCGCTTTCGTTATTGCGTGACGCAATGGAACAGGATTTGGATTCTCTCAAGCAATTAGAAAAAGAAGGCATCATTCAACGGTTTGAATATACGTTTGAACTCGCGTGGAAAGTGTTAAAAGACAAAATGGAATTTGATGGCATTGTATTAGACCAAATTTCACCCAAAGCCGTTGTGCGTCAAGCCTTCGCCGCAAAATATATCAATGACCCCGATACTTGGCTCAAAATGATTGGTGATAGAAATTTAATGAGCCACACTTATGATTTCGTGAAATTTGAAGCCGTCATTCAATCCATTGCTGATGCTTATTTGCCGATGCTTGATGAATGGTATTTTTCATTGCTCATGGAAGCGAATGACTTATGAATGCAACAGGTTTAACAAGCGAACAACTCGACGTTTTAACGCAGATTTTTAAAAAAAATCCCAAAATTCAAGCCGTTAAATTATACGGCTCACGCGCAAAAGGCACGTTTCACAATCGCAGTGATGTTGATTTAGTCGTATTTGGTGACAACATCGACCGTTTTTTAATTTCAGAACTCTTGCTCGATTTGGATGATTCCAATTTGCCTTATTCTGTCGATTTGCAAAATTACAGCGACTTGAAAAATCGGGCGTTAATTGAACATATTGACCGTATTGGCGTGCCAATTTTCAAACAGGAGGCATCGTCATGAAAGCAGGCTGGGAAATTAAAACACTTGGTGAAGTTTGCGAGGATTTTGCTGATGGTGATTGGATTGAAAGTAAAGAACACTTATTTGAAGCGGCATTCGCGGCAACCAGTAAACGTGTTGTCGTCAAAAGTCCCGATTACGCCCCACCCCTTGGCGGTAAACCTAGCGAAAGTTTTGCTGGAAAGTTGCTGCGTTATGATGTGTATTTTAAGCGTTAAACTCATTTATTTATTAAACAGAAGAAATTAGCCGATACGAATAAAAAACCATGAACTTAGATGATATCTACACCATTGCTAAACAAATTAAACC
>CAJBJW010000155.1 GCA_903953455.1 uncultured Pseudomonadota bacterium
CAATTGCTAGTGCATTAAGAAAGTTTGTATATTTACACAAAAAAGCGCTTTACCACCCCAATTTTAATGAATTCAAAAAGCCTATATTTTACTTCGCATAATGTTTATTATGTTAAATAAAGTGTAAAATGGCATATAAAACGGTTAAAAAAAAGACGAAAAAATCTAACTCATTGATTTGCATTATCCCCCAAAATAAAAAACATAAAATGCTATATATTGGGTTTATTTCATGGATATAATCTATATATTGATAAATTGCCTTCAACCAATAGAAAAATCCCATGACCAAGCCAGCAAAAATTACGCCTATTTCTAATCCGATTGTACAAATTCCTTTTCAATCAACATCTCTTGATATTTGGGATACAAAATACCGTTTAAAAAACAAAGACGGATCCATTATTGATCAAGATATGGATGAAACTTACCAGCGTGTAGCAAAGGCACTCGCCGAGGTTGAATTAAATCCTAATCAAAAAGAACAGTATTATCATGAGTTTTTATGGGCATTACGCCAAGGCGCTATACCTGCTGGTCGAATCATGTCAAATGCTGGCGCTTTAGCCCATAAACCTGCTACATCGACGATTAATTGCACCGTTTCAGGGACTATTCATGACAGTATGGATGACATTTTAGCGAAGGTGCATGAAGCCGGCTTAACGCTAAAAGCAGGCTGCGGTATTGGTTATGAATTTTCAACGCTACGCCCTAGAAATGCTTACGTATCAGGCGCTGGTGCTTATACATCAGGACCTTTGTCGTTTATGGATATTTACGACAAGATGTGCTTTACCGTGTCATCGGCAGGTGGTCGTCGTGGTGCGCAAATGGCGACATTTGATATTGGTCATCCTGATGTGATTGACTTTATTCGCGCTAAACGTGAAGACGGCCGTCTTCGTCAATTCAATTTATCACTGCTAATTACCTCAGAATTTATGAATGCAGTGAAAAACGATCAATCATGGGCATTTTCATTTCCAGTGACACAAAAAGAAATTGATCGTGAAAAATTTGATGTGAATAATCCCGAGCAGATTATATGGCGCGATTTACCCAATAAATCGGATTATGCCAGCAACGAAGCGGGACTTTGTGCATGCCTTGTTACCAAAACAATGCCTGCGCGTCGCTTATGGGATATTATCATGAGCTCAACGTATGATTATGCAGAACCCGGTTTTATTTTGATTGATAAAGTCAACGAAATGAATAATAACTGGTTTTGTGAAAGTATTCGTGCAACCAATCCTTGCGGTGAACAACCCCTCCCCGCTTACGGCAGTTGCTTACTTGGCTCCATTAATTTAACAGGTTTTGTTAGCAATCCTTTTACGGGCAATGCGACATTCGATTGGCCGCGTTACCGCAAAACCATTCAAGTTTTTACCCGTATGCTAGATAACGTCGTGGAAATCAATGGTCTCCCCCTCCCCGAACAACGCGATGAAATTACAAATAAACGTCGTCATGGAATGGGCTATCTGGGATTAGGTTCAACCGTTACGATGCTTGGCATGAAGTATGGGGATCAAGAATCTGTCGACTTCACAGAAAAAGTCACGCAAGTATTGGCTGTAGAGGGCTGGAAAGCAGGGTTACATTTAGCGCAAGAAAAAGGTGCTGCGCCAATTTTACAGAAGATATTTAAAGTAACTGGAGAAATGCTTCATAAACGTCCAGAAATGATTAAAGATGGCTATAAAATGGGTGATGATATTCGTGGTAGCGTTCTTCATGCAAAATACAGTCGTTATATGCAACAATTGGAGCAAGTTGAGCCCGAATTAGTGGCGCAATTAGCCGAAATTGGTGCAAGATTCACACATCACAGCTCAATCGCACCAACAGGCACTATTTCACTTTCACTCGCAAATAATGCAAGCAATGGCATCGAGCCAAGTTTTGCGCATCATTATTCACGTAACGTGATTCGTGCAGGTAAAAAATCAAAAGAAAAAGTCGATGTTTTTTCTTATGAATTATTGGCTTACCGCGAACTCGTGAATCCACAAGCTATGCCTTATATTGATGAGCAACCATTGCCAGATTACTTTATTTCTGCGGATACGGTAACACCAAAACAAC
>CAJBJW010000156.1 GCA_903953455.1 uncultured Pseudomonadota bacterium
CAGCATTTGCGTTATCCGCGTGATTTATACGAGTTGCAAATGGACGTGTACGCAAAATATCATCAACAAAGTCCCGAATTATTTTACGAGCAAGCTGAAACATGGGCGCATGCCAATGTTCGCGGTCGTGCCGTGATGCCCTATTATCAAACGATGGATTTTGGTCATTGCAATGACACGGAAGAGTTTGTATTAATTCATCCAATGACCCCAGTGAATCGTAATAATTTAAGTATGATTGGCATGGCAAGTACGCTCGATAAAACGCAGTGTGGTGAAAATAGCTACAGTCCCAATATAACCGTGTACAAATTTGGTAAAGACGTTCAAGTGAACGGCCCTGAGCAAATCGAAGCACTCACGCAACAGCATCCTGAAATTTCACAACAATTTACGTTGTGGGATCAAAATGGCTCGTCAGTGGAAATGGGGCGTATGGTGATTTTACCCATGGGCAACACCATTGTTTATGTTCAGCCAATTTACATTGCCTCCACTAAAAATAAAATGCCCGAATTGACGCGTATTATTGTATCAATGGGCAATGAAATGGTTATGGATACAACGCTACCATCGGCATTTAACCGATTGAAAAATATTTTTACGCATAAATCTCGCGCTGTTGATAGTGCGACATCGAAAACAAATTATGTATCTCACTAAACATTAAAAGGATTGACCGTGCAGATTGAACGTATAGAAGAATTAAAACAAACGGTTGCGCAACTGTTAGACGAAGCCGCATTGCAAGGTGCCAGTGCGGCTGAAGCGGGTTTGAGTATTGATGATGGTTTATCAGTCAATGCACGTCTTGGCGTGGTGGAGACTATTGAGCATCATTGCAGTCAAGGTCTTGGCATCACTGTTTATTTTGGGCAACGCAAAGGCGCGGCAAGTACAAGTGATTTATCACCCGAATCGATAAAAGAAACCGTCAGCGCTGCTTGCAGTATCGCACGCTATACCAGTGAAGATGCTTATGCTGGTTTACCAGATGCCGATTTATTGGCGACTGAATTTCCAGATTTAGATTTGTATCATCCATGGGCGCTCTCGCCCGATGAGGCGATTGCGCTTGCCATTGAATGTGAAGATGCTGCGCGAAGTTATCATGCGGATATCAGCAATTCTGAAGGTGCGTCAGTAAGTACTAATAAAGGCATTAGCGTGTTTGGTAATAGCCTTGGTTTTTTGCAAGCTAGGATTTCAACGCGTCATTCACTGAGTTGCTCAGTTCTTGCACAACGCGGTGACGATATGCAGCGCGATTATTGGTACACCGTGGCAAGGCGAGCAGAGGGGCTTGAAATGGCGCGTGACGTGGGTATTAAAGCCGCTGAACGCACATTGAGCCGTTTAGGTGGGCGAAGTTTGAGTCCGCGTCAATGTCCTGTCCTATTTTGTGCTGAACTTTCGGGTAGTTTACTCAATTCGTTTGTGGGGGCGATTAGCGGTGGCGCGTTATACCGTAAATCGAGTTTTTTACTTGATTCACTGGGCAAACAAATTTTCCCTGAATTTATTCATATTCACGAACAACCTCATTTAATTGGCGCATTAGGTAGTGCAAGTTTTGACAGTGAAGGGGTGGCAACGCGTCATCGTGATTTGGTGCGCGATGGTATTTTGCAAGATTATGTTCTCGGCACGTATTCAGCCAAAAAATTGGGTTTCAAAAGTACCGGTAATGCGGGTGGTGTGCGAAATTTAACGCTGACGCCAAGCGCGGGCGATTTTGAGTCAATGTTACAGTTACTTGGAACAGGATTGCTGGTTACAGAGTTGATGGGGCAGGGCGTAAAAATGGTCACAGGGGATTATTCTCGTGGTGCGGCTGGATTTTGGGTTGAAAATGGCGTGATTGCCTATCCAGTTGAAGAAATTACCATTGCAGGCAACCTAAAAGAGATGTTTAGAAATATTGTGGCGGTAGGCAGCGATGTCGATTATCGCGGTAATGTCCGCGCTGGTTCAATTTTAATTGAGCAACTCTCCATTGCTGGTAATCATTGATTTCAACGTTTCAAAGAAGGGCTTTATTTGGTGTCAGTTGGTTTTATTCTGAATTAAATGAATAATTTCCATCCGACACCCAGTAAACCACACACTGCAATGACGGGTATAACGCCAATCTTGTAGCGAACTAAAGCCAAAAGTGCGCCAGCTGAAATAACAATACTCATGAAATCAGATGCGCCATCAAGACCGTTAGGTAAAAATGTGTGCTGGGCAAAAAATACGGCTAAGTTCAAAATGACACCTACTACAGCAGCGGTAATTGCTGATAGAGGTGCTGTAAATGTTAAATTGCCATGGGTCGATTCAACAATAGGCCCACCAGCAAGGATGAAAAGAAAGCTGGGTAAAAAGGTAAAATAGGTCACCACGAGTGAAGCGATTGTGCCTGACAACAAAAGTTGCTGAGAACCAAAGAGTTCTTGCGTCCATCCTGCAACAAATCCGACAAAAGTGACAATCATAATCAACGGCCCAGGCGTTGTTTCACCTAAAGCTAAGCCATCCATCATTTGCGCGGCACTGAGCCAGTGGTAATGGGCAACCGCTCCCTGATAAACATACGGTAGAACAGCGTAAGCACCCCCAAAGGTAAGTAAGGCTGCTTTACTAAAAAACCACGCCATTTGCGTTAACGCACCCTCCCAGCCATATTGGCTTTTAAGATACGCCATGGCGCCACCCCATAATAGAACGCCAGCGATAATGATTTTTATGAGTCGTCCCCATCGAAACAGTGCATGTGGAGGAGTGGGCGTATCATCATCAATGAGTGCGGGTCCATAATGTTTTTTTGCGCTGCCATGTCCATCACTCACCGAAAAATAATTAGGCATGAATTTTCCACCAACAGCACCGAGAAAAGCCGCACCTAATACGATCATTGGAAAGGGTGTTTGCCAAATAAAAATGGCTAAAAAAGACAGCACGGCAAATAGGTATAACACGCGGTTTTTTAATGCGCGTGAACCAATACGATAAGCAGCAAATAATACAATGGCTGTCACAGCTGGTTTAATGCCATAAAGTATGGCGGCAATTTCGGGAATATTTCCAAAGCGTAAATAAATCCAGCTTAAAAAAATAAGCAGAAATAATGACGGTAGAACGAATAATACCCCAGCGACAATTCCACCAACTGTTCGATGCATTAGCCAACCTAAGTAAGTGGCTAATTGTTGAGCTTCAGGACCGGGAAGCAGCATACAGTAGTTAAGGGCGTGTAAAAAACGATTCTCTGAAATCCATCGGCGTTTTTCGACTAATTCGTGGTGCATGATGGCAATTTGCCCAGCAGGGCCGCCAAAACTGACAAACCCTAATTTAAGCCAAAAACCAAATGCTTGCCAGAAACTCAAAGGTATTGGATGAGATGCATTTTGCGAAATGGTAGATGTGTTTTTCATGAAATTATTTTTAAAGTAGAGGAATAAAACGTTAAAAAGGGACTTTGACGGTATAATAACATTCAATAAAGCACATATTCCTTGAAATAAATAGTTAACTTCAATTAACTGAAGAGGATTTGTGTTAATAATACAAAGAAAATGTTAGGTTACGATTGCGAATGGTTTTTTCTTAAAATAACAGACTAAAATTTACGATGTTTTAAATAGGGGGGATATTATGAATGAATCAAAATTTATAGCATCTATTTATCAAGAACAAAAATCCAATGATGTTCCGCAGACAATCTATCAAGGTTTTAGAAAGATAGATCCTATTTCTATGTACAAAAATAGTTTAAGTACCTTCCCGCTATATCGCGTTGCTGCGCGACTTGAAAAAAATCCAAAAGCCAGTGAACAGGTGTTACTTGCTGAAAAATATGAGTTGCATCACGATCAAAAATAACACATCGGTTATTGTTAAATCTCATTACTTTTTTCGTTCGTTTTACGCTGTTATCTCAAGCTAATTGCATTGATGAAGCTTTAGCGCAGTCATTAAAACACATGGTGGGATTTCGTCTTATTGCGGTACATGATGATAAAAAATTACAATTACCTAATTACGTTAAATGTCATTACGCAACATTTAGACGAATTTTTACAATTTTCATCTGCTATTTTAAAAAAAGATAACCCCTAAATTTTTTGGAGTAAAACATGAACAAACCTAAAGTATTTATTACGCGACGCTGGCCCGCGTCTGTTGAAGAAAAACTGCGCAATTTATACGATGTGACGCTCAACGAAACAGATCGCCCATTGACAGCGGATGAATTTAAAGCGGCATTGCAACAGTATGATGCAGTGTGTCCAACGGTTTGTGATTCGTTTCCTACAGAGGTTTTGAATGTTGAAGATAAACGCTGCAAAATTTTAGCGAATTTTGGAGTAGGGTATAACCACATTGATATTCCTGCCGCAAAAGCGAATGAGTTGATTGTGACCAACACACCTGATGTACTCACGCAAAGTACAGCTGATATTGCCATGACGTTGCTTTTAATGACAGCGCGACGTGGCGCAGAAGGGGATCGTTTAGTTCGTGCTAAAAAATGGACGGGATGGTGTCCAACGCACATGCTCAGCTCAAACGTGACAGGCGCAACGTTAGGTCTTATTGGTTTTGGGCGTATAGGTCAAGCGATGGCGCGTAAAGCGCATCATGGGTTTGATATGAATATTATTTATTACAATCCCAGTGCGGCAAATGAATACGTCACGCAGGATTTGCAGGCTAAGCGTTGCAATACTGTAGAAGAAGTGTTGGCGCAGGCGGATTTTGTGTCGCTACATTGCCCTGCTGGAGCCAATACAAAGCATTTAATTAATGCGCAAACCTTAAAATTGATGAAATCGTCAGCGCATTTAATCAATACCGCGCGTGGCGATGTGGTTGATAGTGTTGCGCTTTGTGAGGCGTTGAAAAATAAACAAATTGCGGGCGCAGGCCTTGATGTGTATGAAAATGAGCCACATATTTACGAAGGCTTTTTAGCATTAGAAAATGTTGAACTTCTGCCACATTTAGGCAGCGCGACACTCGAAACGCGCACTGCTATGGGTGAAAAAGTATTGGCTAATTTAGCGGCTTATTTTGCAGGAGACACTTTGCCCGATCGTGTTGCTTAATTGAGTAACATAGCCACGGCAACGGCTGGCGCACAATCTGCGGGACTAAAGAATGGTTCTGTTTTATCGCTCTCAAAAAGCGTTGAAAAATCAATATAGGGGCAATTAAGTGTGGTGGCGATATCTTTAACCAGAAATCGCCCAATACCCGCGCCAATGAGTGGCAGTGCTTGTCTTGATGAATGCCTTGCTAAATGCAAGGCGCAGCTTTCTTGGATGCGAACTTGTTGCGCATGGCGAATGTGTGTTGCCACGTCTTTCCAACGCGATAATTCTTCGCTGGAAAAATCAGCGCCTATCATGCGCGATAAACGTCTAGCACTGGCTTCGATGGATTTGTCTGCACCATCGGCTGTTGGGGTTTGATCGTGGTTTTCGCAAAGCTCGCCGGTTAAACGGTAAACGTCCGCCATCGTCGCAAAATATTCTGCCATGACGCCAACCGTGTGCAAGTTATCCACAACGTTATGCACAACCGCCATGACCGCTGTTCGGACAATGCCGGTGTAAACAAGTTCTTGTGAGATTAAGCGTGCATAATCGCTGTCGCCTTGCGCGTTAACGACGCCATTTTCAAAAAGGAGAATATCTGTGGTGGTACTGCCAATATCCACAAATAATCCATTGTGGTTTTTCTTTGCGGCTAGTGTACTGCTCGCTAACCAATTTGCCGATGCAATGGCATCATAGTGATCGATTGTGATGTCTAAAATAGGCAATAAACCCTCACCGCCACAAAAAACATGTAAAGATGATTTGCTCAGTAGATGCTGCATAGTGTGAATAATTTGCGCCACGCCATCGTGTCGATTTTTAAATAAATCCACTAATTCACCCGTCATCGTGATAGCGTGACGATGCGGTTTATCAACAGGTAATTGTTGAATTAACGCGTGGACGGCATTTTCTAATTCGCTAAGCCCTTGCCAAAGCGGGCAGGGGTATTGGTGAACGGCAAGTATTTTTTGTTGATAAATAACGGCCACTTTCACGTGTGCGCCGCCAATATCCCAACCGATTGCATAATCTGTCATAGCGTGATTTAAAAAAGTCTGTAGAAAAAAACACTATTTTCACATAAGCACGCAATCAAATTCACCTAAAAAACTGTGTTACAATCAAAATCAATCCATTTCAAGCGGCTTTCACATCATGATAAACATCGGCAAAATTAACACACTCACCATCAGCAAACAAAATAGTTCGGGTATTTATCTTAGTGATGAAGCTTCAGGTAAACAGGTTTTACTCATTGATGAAAAACCAAAAAAATATGAATTAGAAGAGAGTGTGCGTGTTTTTGTGTTTGTGGACAGCGAGGGGCATCTTGCCGCCACGACGCATATTCCATGGGCACAAGTTGACGATATTGCGTATTTAAAAGTGGTTTCAGTGAATTATTACGGCGCATTTTTAGATTTGGGTTTGAAGAAAAACTTACTACTTCCCTTTAGTGAGCAACATCATGAAGTTGAGGTGGGCGATTCTTATTTTGTCAAAATTCGACTTGATGATAAAGATCGGTTAGTTGCGACAACGAAATTATCTCAGTATGTTAGCGATGAGATGGAAAATAATGAATTTACAGTTGGGCAAAAAGTTGATTTATTAATTACAGATCAAACCGATTTGGGTATTAAAGCCATAGTGAATAATACGCATTGGGGCTTGCTTTACGAAAATGAAATTTTCCAAACACTTCAGCGAGGACAGCGAATCGACGGCTATATTAAAACGATCCGTGATGATTTACGTCTTGATTTATCCTTGCATGAAACGGGTTATGGGAAAGTGACGTCACTGACCGATCGTATTTTGCAGATGCTAAGTGATAATGGTGGGGAATTAGCTGTAGGCGATAAAAGCGAGCCTGAAACGATTTATGCGCTTTTTGGTGTGAGTAAAAAAGTATTTAAACAAGCTATTGGCGCGTTATACAAACAAAAACACATTATCATCGACAAAACCACGATTCGTTTAGCTTAAATTATGTCAATTTTATCTTCCGTAGGAATTGAAATCTTATTCTAGCTGTGTAAAATTATTTAATGTAACTAGACTAAAAAAGGCGTTAAACGTATTTTTTAGTCAACATAAGTAAATTTTACAAATGTCATAGAGTAAGAATTAAGTAAACGGAGAAATTATGAGTTCGAATGTAATTTTGCGTGAAGCAATGGATTTTTTAAACGAATTGGAGTCATTGAGAGCAGAAGTGGCGGCGCGAGATGCGTATTTTAAAGAGATTAAAAAAAGCACAGATAAAGAAGAGATGGCTCGTTATCAAAAATTGGCAGATGATGTTAGTCAAAAATGTATCAATTATGGTCGTGAACTTTGTGACAACCCAACCCCTATGTGGGTGAGTCGTGTGTCGCGAGAGCATGTTAAGCTCGCCAATTCGATGTATGAAGTAGTTCGGGATAAATTGTGTGCGTCACTCAGTGTGTTTGATAACGCTATATTACCCAATGCCCGCACTTTAGTGGATTTGGCGAGTACGCAAAGCGAATAGCGTTATTTGTTCAAAAAAGGCCGCTAGAATCATTTTAGCGGCTTTTTTGTGGGTAATAATTTACCACTCAAAAATGCTCCACATATTGACGTCAGCGCCTTGATCAAGTTGGTTTGAGCGGACATCCATTTTGCCATCGCCATTTGTATCGCGTAAATAGTAAGCGGGGCCAACGTCGGGCACGACTTTTACCATGAATAATTGCCCGTTGCGGCGATATTCTTGTACGGTATTTTTCCCTTTGCGAACGATGGTAATGTCAGGCTCTAAATTTTCGCCACTTTTAACCGGCATGGGAAGTTCGGGGACTTCGGGAAGTGATTCAGTTTCTGCATTGGGTAACTCTTCTTCTTTAGCGTTGGTAAATGTAGATGTGCACAATAAAAAAAGAAGTAATAAATAACGCATAATGGTTTCTCTTGTTGAGTGAAGATTTGAAATCTAAGGCATGACCACGTCAGTGTCGCCTAAAAAATGCGCCATTTTGGTGGCTTTTGTTTTTAAATAATCTGCATTATCAAAATTAGCCACTATTTCTAAAGGTAAGCGTGAGGTGACGTTAATGCCAAGTGACGTTAGCGCTGAAATCTTAGCTGGATTATTGGTAAGTAGTGCCACAGAGCGAATTTGTAGGTCGTTTAAAATAGCGGCAGCGACGCCGTATTCACGCTCATCAGCACGATGACCAAGCGCTAAATTTGCATCGACGGTATCCAGGCCTTGATCTTGAAGATTATAGGCTTGCAACTTATGAAGTAATCCGATGCCTCGGCCTTCTTGGCGTAAGTACAAAACAACACCAACGCTTGCGTTCTCAACAAACTGCATCGCCCGCGCGAGTTGCTCACCACAGTCGCACCGTCTTGAACCAAAAACGTCGCCAGTAATACATTCTGAATGCACACGTACCGGCACATCTTCTTGCTGTGCAACGACGCCTTTGACCAGCGCTAAATGTTCTTTTTCATCTTGATTGGTTCGGTAGTAGTGCAACACAAAATCCCCATGCGCAGTGGGCAATCGGGTATGTAGTGTAGTTATTAGTTCTAAATTCACGTTTTTGTTTACCTAGGAAATGAGCTCGGACTTACTTAGTCGCGTTTATTGACTATTTTAGCCTAAAAACGACTGGTGTAATATTTAACGCTTATAATAGAGCAATCAAATTTCTTTTTTAATTCATTTTGAGGTGTAATTTTTATGACTTTAGGCACGGCATTAACGTCTAGCGCAACAAAAGTATTGTTACTTGGGAGTGGTGAGTTGGGAAAAGAGCTTGTCATTTCATTGCAACGTTTAGGCGTTGAAGTCATTGCGGTTGATCGTTACGCTAATGCCCCAGCACACGCACTCGCACATCGCTTTCATGTGATTGATATGACGGATGCAAACGCATTAAAAACCTTAATTGATGAAGAAAAACCGCATTATATTGTTCCTGAAATTGAAGCGCTTGCGACCGATGCGTTGCTTGAAATTGAGCAACAAGGCAACTGCGTGGTGGTGCCAAATGCCCGAGCTATTCAATTAACCATGAACCGAGAAGGCATCCGCACACTTGCGGCAAAAACGTTAGGCTTGCCGACGTCAAATTACGCCTTTGCGGATTCGTTTGAAGATTTAGAAGCGGCGGTTGAAAGTGGTATTGGCTACCCTTGTTTTATTAAGCCAACGATGTCCTCGTCAGGGAAAGGACAGTCCATGGTGAAAAGCGCTCAAGAACTCAAAGCTGCTTGGGAATACGCTGGAAATAGTGGTCGCGTTGATACGGGAAAGGTCATTGTGGAAGGCAAAATTACATTTGATTTTGAAATTACATTATTAACGGTTCGCGCAATTAATGCGCAAGGTGACGTTGAAACTACTTTTTGTGAGCCTATTGGTCATACGCAAGAAAATGGTGATTATCGCGAAAGCTGGCAACCACAAGCGATGAGCGAAAAAGCGTTGCAAACAGCGCAGCATATCGCCAAAGACATTACGACAGCTATTGGCGGTCTGGGTTTATTTGGTGTGGAGTTATTTATTTCTGGAGATGATGTTTGGTTTAGTGAAGTGAGTCCACGTCCTCATGATACTGGAATGGTCACATTACTTACGCAAATGCAAACAGAGTTTGATTTACATGCGCGAGCGATTTTAGGGTTGCCAGTGAATACAGCGTTAAAAAGTGCCGGTGCGAGTGCGGTTATTTTGAGTCCAATTGATGGGCAAGGATTAAATTATAATGGGTTACATGAGGCGTTAAGCCTACCCAATACGGACATCCGTTTATTTGGAAAACCTCAAGCATTTGTGAATCGTCGAATGGGTGTCGCTTTAGCAATTGCAAACTGTGCCGATATAGCACGCAATAATGCAGTACAAGCTGCTGAAAAAGTGGTGATGACAACGAGCTAAAGGTAATGAGGTTATGCGTAATTGTTTGGTTATTTTTTTGATAATAGGATACTGCGGGCAGGTTAATGCAGATATTTATAAAAAATCGGTAGATGCGAATGGCATCGTGATTTATACCAATAAAGCACCTGCTCCGGCTATAAAACCGATAATTAAAACCCCTGTGTTGGCAACCACGCCAACGACGGGATATTTTTACAAATACCAAGATACAAGTAAAAGTATTATTTATACGGATAAAGTGCGTACGGATGTTGCACTAATTAGTAAAACGAAAGTTATCATTCCAGCAACAACGCCTAATCCTTCATATGTGGGAAGAGGTTTTTATGTTCCGCCAATGACTGTGTCAAATATATCTAATGTATCTTTTGATATTGCGGATAAAAATAGATTTAATAATCTTGTGTCACAAGTGGCTGCGCGTCACCAAGTGGATGAGAAATTAGTTCATGCAGTAATTCAAGCTGAGTCTGCTTATAGAGCAAATGCGGTATCTACTTCGGGTGCGGTCGGTTTGATGCAGCTCATGCCAGCAACAGCCAGTCGTTTTGGGGTGATAGATAGTAGTAATCCTGAGCAAAACATTGATGGGGGGACTCGTTATTTAAGGCATTTATTAAACTTATTCCCAAATAACTTAGATCTTGCTATCGCCGCTTATAATGCGGGAGAAAACTCCGTATTGCGTCACAATAATTCTATTCCGCCTTATCCTGAAACACAAAATTATGTGAAACAGGTTATGGCACTTTATAAGCAAAAATCATAGTTTTAAAAAGGTTATAACGCCACTAACGCGGCTAATTTTTCGCTTGATTTTTTCTATAAATCATTAAAATTTAAGTGGAAAATATGATGAAAGGCAATTAAATGCCTAGTCGTAATTGGTAAATACACAAGTTTAGAGTTTGTAGTGTGAGTTATAGGTGGGAAACGTCATAAATTCAGTAAATGACTTGTGTTACAATATGGTTGCTTCATTAACTTTATTAATTAGGGTAACTATGGACGATCAAACAACGACGAATAAAACAAGTAAAAAAAGAATTCTAATCATTATTATTGCGGTTATTGCCCTTATTGTTTTCCAGCGCGAGCTCCTCATTCCTATTGCAAAAGATGCGGCGACGTCTGATTTATTTCTTGTGGATAGCAAAGATCAAGGCAGTATGATTTCACAGTCCTCAGAAATGACGCAATTTGCTTTTCAGCATTGCAACGTGCATCTTAAAGAGAGTTTAGACGAAAAAACAACGGTGAATCTGCCTGAAAAACCATTAAATGCATGGAGTTTGGGTGGTTATGAATATGTTGTTAGTGCAGAAGCGGATGTGTTGAAAGAAGCGACACCACCTACAAAACATAAATATGTGTGTCGTATTAGCTACAAAAATGGTGACGATACCAGTGGTGCTTCAGAGCTTAGTAACTGGTCATTAGACGGTTTATCAAAAGTGGATGATGAAAATCAACAATAAAAGATAAGTTTATAAAAGACTCTCTAATGATAAAGGCGTAGCAAGCGTAATTTGCTACGCCTTTTTAATGTTAAGCACGTGCTATATCAAAACTTAACACCTCTGAAATTGAGGGGCTTTTTTCCAAAATCATTAATACCCGATCCAGACCGATGGCAATTCCTGCGCAATCAGGAAGTCCTGCCTCTAATGCGTCAAGTAAGCGCGTATCTTTTGTTGC
>CAJBJW010000157.1 GCA_903953455.1 uncultured Pseudomonadota bacterium
GTGGTAAAGATGATGAATCGTATGCGTTTTTCGCAAGGGAAGAATGACGCATCCAGTCAAAAAAATACTCTTTATCATAAAATAAATTCCAACTCTGATGTTCTTGATAATAATCGCCTAATTGTTTGCTTAGTTCTTGCAATTTTTCTTGCTCGGATTGTTTTAGAAAATTGCCAATACCCTGCTTAAAATTAAAATGCACTGCTAGGATGATCACGCCTAGCAGTAAAAGCATCGTTGAAAATAATAGTAAAAATAGTTTCTTAAATAAAGAGAGTTTCATTCAATTGTTAACGTCATTATGGAATAACTAAAAATTGTCCCATTAACCCTGCGTCTTCATGATTTGCCATATGGCAGTGATACATAAAAGGATAATCACTACTTGCATAGTCTGCGAATCTCGCAACGAAACTAACGGTTTCATTAGGTCGAATAAAAAAAGTATCTTTCCAGCCTTTTTCATAATCAAGTATCGCACCACTACTGCGAGAAATTAATGTAAATTGAACGTCATGAATATGAAAGGAATGCCCGAAAGTACGATTATTGGTAATTGTCCATTTTTCAGTGGTGTTGAGTTTGATTTGTTGATTATTAGTCATCATGTCATAACTGCTATTATCAAAGCTAAAAGGTGTCCCAGGGCCATGATCGGTGATGGCAAGTTTACGTGTTTTTTGAGCATCCGTAGATTTAAAATAAACGTTCTTAGCTAAGATAGTTGGTAATTTAGTAATGGGTTTTGATGTGGCTGCACCCACTTGAATTTTGAGTACATCAAAGGTTTTGTTATTGAGTAAGCTCCCAAACTCACCCGTAGCTGAAGGCTCTCCACCAGGAAAACCAAAAGTTTGCTTGCCATTAAATGATTGCAATGTTAAGGAGCGACCAATTGTCTCCTTACTTAAATCAACCAACACTTCGTATCGTTCACCCGGAAGCATAATCAGACGTGTTACACGAGCAGGCTTATTAAGTAAACCACCATCTGAAGTTATCACATAAAATTTACGATTATCGTTAAAGCCTAAATTGTAAGCTCGTTCAATTTCTACATTTAATAAACGCAAACGGACCAATTGTTTAGGTAATGTTGTTTGTGCATTCATTACCCCATTGGTTAGCATATTGTCTCCATAAATAGAGGACATATTGATTGCATTGCTAGTCTTTGTGAAAGTGCGACTGGTCAATACAAGGGGAATATCATCAACACCGTAGGTTCTTGGAATTGGCAGGGCTTCTTCAACACTATCTTTGACGATAATAAGACCTCCTGCACCTCGACTAAGTTGTTCCTTCGTTTTTTGGTGCATATGGGGATGATACCAATAAGTAGCGGCGTTATTATCAACTTTGAATGTGGGTGACCACGTGCTTCCCGGAGTGATCACCTGCATAGGGCCACCATCCATTTCTGCTGGAAGATGGAGACCATGCCAGTGAGTCGTTGTATCCTCACTAAGCTGGTTTGTCACATTTATCGTGACATTATCCCCTTTTTTCATAATTAAAGTAGGCCCCCAAAAATCATTGCAATTATAGCCAATAGTATCGGTTCTGTTACCTGTTATAAATTGTTTTGTTGAGGATGTTAGATTCAGGTTAAAGCTGGTTGAGTTAATCACTGGAGGAATCCAAAGCTGATTGCTGATGGTTGAGCTACTTTGTGCGCACTCATTCGAAACTGTTGAAGTTGAACCTTGTTGTGTAGCGACCATGCTCGGCATTACATCGGATACGGTATTAGTTGAACTGTTTTGCGTATTTTCAATTGGGGGCTGTGAGGTTCCTTGAGGTGGAATAGTATTTGGTGGTGGTGTGCCATTAGGTGGAGGCATTGAGTTAGGTGGGGGCATACCAATAGGAGGTCCAGAAGGGACTGCCCCGTGAATGCCGTAACTAATTGAAAATAATGCTATTGGCAGAAATAAAAATTTATTTTTCATGATAGAGTATTTTTTTGATTTAATTAAGTTGATAAGGAACAAATTGATCTTGATCCATCGTAAATAAAGAAGGTTAACTAGATTGATATGACTGTAATTAGTTAACTCAAACTAAATCAGTCATATCATGTTATAAGAATATTAATGATATAAATTAACGGTATTTCCAACATTGGTTTGATTATTAAAAGAAAGCTTAATTTTTTCATAATAATCAGTTTGTTCAGTAGCGGATACTTGTCCGTCACCATTTTTATCTGCATGAGAATAGGTATAGTTAGACGTTACAGTTGTACTATTTTCCTGATTATCACTGCGTGGAGGGGGTGGTGGCATACCTCCACCCATTGGAGGCATTTGTTCTAGTGATTGGCTAGGACGATTTGATTGAGCAGGATTATTGGCTTGAATTATTTGATCTAATCCCGTTTTCATTTCAACTTTCGTGAGTTTTCCATCTCCGTTATTATCAAGTTTAGTGAATATCGACTCCATTACATCAGAATTAACCGAGTTTGAATTCGTAATGACTTTCAAATCATTTTTATCAATATAGCCTTTTTGGGCTGTGTCTAACTTAGAAAAAAAATTATCAGTTAAATTTGTTGTTGATGGTCGAGGTGGAGGTAATCTCATACCCATATTAGCTGTATTTGTGTTTAAACTATTGATGTTCATTTTGTTAGCCTCAAAAATTCGTCATATTGGAATCGTCATCTAAATTCAAAAAAGTATCTTAAAACTTCTTATCTTTATGTTGTTTTAATTTTTCAATAACTAAAAGGATACTTTTTGATTTGTTCTGAAATAGTTTACGAATAAAAA
>CAJBJW010000158.1 GCA_903953455.1 uncultured Pseudomonadota bacterium
AAAGAATCAAAAAAGTTAGAAGGCCAAGCAGTTTTTTTCTAGTCAATCTAGCAGTTGCGGATTTGTTTAAAGCAGTATCAAGTATTCCATTATTTTTTGTGAGTATAAAAGAAAAAAGAGATACACCGTCACCTCAATAACTTATGCACTTTGTGGGTTGTCGATAATAGGCATTGTGATTTTAACGGTAGTGACCTCAATTCAGGTAAATCTATTTTTGAATGAAGAGTTGCGGGCGAGAATTGGTGATATTGTCACGATGATGGCAAAAAATATCGATGGGGATCTACATTCACAAATTCAAACCATAGAAGATAATAAAAAACCGATTTTTGAAAAATATAAAAACCTATTATGGACTATGCGCGAAGGCGGAACGGAAATCGCCAATGCTTACACCATGCGAAAACTTGAAAACGGCGATTATGTATTTGTTGTAGACGGTTCAGCTGAAAATCAAAGCGCGACAGGTGAAATTTATCCACAAAAATCGGTCACACCAACGCTGCAAGAAGCATTATCTACAACAAAAGAAAATGTCGCTAAGAATTATGTTGAAACAGAGGTTTCTCAAGATGATTGGGGTGTTTGGTTATCGGCTTACGCACCCATTTTCACTTCAGATGGTAGGCTTGATAGTATTTTAGGCATCGATATTTCAGCTGGCAGTATTCAAAAACATCAAATTCAACATCTAATTGCCATTTTTATGGCCTCTCTGATTGTTTTTATCATTACCGTACCTTTTGTGTTTAAGTTGATGAATTTTATTCGTGCTATCAATTCTGAAATTGAAGAAGCCAATAATGATATTAGCAATTTACTGGATAATTCAGGGCAAGGCTTTTTATCGTTTAATGCCGATTTGATTATTGATGCGCAATACAGCGTTACTTGTGAGGCGATGCTTTGTGCAGTGCCTGCAGGACAAAATGTGGTGGATTTGTTTTTTTATGATGACAGTGAAAAAGCCATTGTATTTCGCTCAATTATTCCGTCACTGTTAATGGAAGAAAATAGTGCTACGCGTGAAAATCTGTTGTCATTACTACCATCAGAAATTCAGCGTAATGAAATGACCCTGAAAATCGAATACAAAATGCTCGACAATAATAAATTGATGACCATTTTGACCAATGTGACCCAAGAACGTCGCATGGCAGCATTGCTACTTGAAATGCAACAGGCTAATCTCAAAGAAACGGAAGCGTGGTATCAAAGCATCATAAATTTTGCGCCCGACGCGTTAATGGTCATCAATCACAATGGTGATTTAGTTTTTTGTAATCGCAAAGCTGAAGATATGTTTGGTTATGCGAAGGGAGAATTGAAAAATCAGAAATTAACCGATTTGATTTTTTCTGAAGATGATGCTGACAACATGAATTTGGATAATCTACATGGGCGTCATAAAGCAGGTTATCAATTTCCCGTTGTGATGGATTTAAGTCATTTGCCCGATTTAGGTGAACGAGGGGATTGCGCCTGTATTTCGATACGTGATATTACGGTTTTGAAACAAGAGAAAGCCGCTATTATGGCCGCGAAGGAGATGGCTGAAAACGCCTCAAGAATGAAATCCGATTTTCTTTCCAATATGAGCCACGAAATTCGCACGCCAATGAATGCGATTATTGGTATGTCGCATTTAGCGATGAACTCTGATTTGACGGTTCGTCAGCGTAATTACATTAAAAAAATCCAAAGCTCAAGTCAACATTTGCTTGGCATTATTAACGATATTTTAGATTTTTCGAAAATTGAAGCGGGCAAACTCACCATTGAAAACATTGATTTTGAATTGGCACATATTTTAGATGATCTAGCGAATTTAATGTCAGAGAAAACCAATAGCAAAGGGCTAGAGTTGATTTTTAGTATTGCGCCTAATGTCCCCAAATTTCTGAATGGCGATCCATTGCGTTTAGGTCAAATTTTAATTAATTATGGCAATAATGCGGTGAAATTTACTGAGAAAGGCGAAATCATTATCAGTATAAACGTGTTAGAAGAAACGGAAACGGATGTTATTTTGAAATTTAGTGTCAGCGATACAGGAGTGGGTATTGCTCAGGAAAACAAAGAGAAATTATTTGAATCCTTCCAACAAGCGGATACGTCAACGAGTCGCCGATACGGTGGGACTGGTCTTGGTTTAGCGATTGCAAAACAGTTAGCCGAGTTGATGCACGGCGAAGTGGGCGTGGAGAGTGAAATTGGCAAAGGGAGTATTTTTTGGTTTAGTGCAAAACTCGGCAAAGCTAAAGAGCCTGTTAAACATATGGTTTCAAATCTGGATTTAAGGGGGCGTCATGTCCTTGTGATAGATGATAATGATATGGCGCGACATGTTCTCTATGATTTACTTTCAAGTATGGGATTTAAGGTTTCAGAAGTGGATAACGGCAGTTCAGCTTTAGCGATTATTCAAAAAGCCGAGGCTGAAAAATCGCCGATTGAGGTCGTTTACTTGGATTGGCAGATGCCTGAAATGGATGGTATTGAAACGGCTAAGGCCATTCAAAAATTGACACTACATAAACAACCTCATTTGATTATGGTATCAGCGTATGGAAACGAAGAGTTAACCAATGAAATTCAACAGGCGGGTATTAAAAAAATGATGCTCAAACCGGTTACCGCATCACTTTTATTTGATATCACCATCAATGTACTAGGACAGGCAGGTGATCATGTCCAAGATAGCCATGTCCATCATCGAGGGGCAAATATTGCTGAGGAGTTAGCGATTATCAGTGGCGCATTGATTTTGGTTGTCGAGGATAATGAACTTAATCAAGAAGTCGCATTGGGGTTGCTTGAAGAAGGCGATTTTGACGTGCATATCGCAAATGATGGCAGGGAAGCTGTTGATATGGTAGCTAAAAATAATTATGACTTAGTGTTAATGGATGTTCAAATGACTGTGATGGATGGTGTTAGCGCGACGATTGAAATTCGTAAAGACGCCAAAAATAATGCGTTGCCAATTATCGCTATGACGGCTAACGCGATGAAACAAGATCGTGAAAAATGTGTTGCAGCGGGTATGAATGGTCATATAGCTAAACCGATTGATCCAAATGAATTATTTAGCACGCTTTTGGCGTGGATAAAACCTAAGCCACATTTCAATTCCTCAAAAGTATCGCAAGCTATGAAAAGTGAGGTGTTGCAAGAGGTGATTTTACCCATTGTTGACGGTTTAGATGTTGAACTTGGCTTGCAACGTGTGATTGGCAAAAAAACACTTTATATGAATATGCTTCGAAAATATGTCACAAATCAAGCAAATACGTCCAATGAATTACGCACTGCGTTAGCGATTAATGATTATCAATCAGCAGAACGAATTATTCATAGCGCTAAAAGTGTGAGTGGTAATATTGGCGCAACACACTTGGAAGCGATGGCGAAATCAATTGAACACATGATTCATAGCAGTGTAGATAGTGACACTATTTTAAACACCATTTCTCAGTTTGAAATGGGGCAAAATGCTATGATTACATCAATAAAGTCACAATTACCCACTGATATTGCCGCTGAGCATTTGTTGTCTGTTGATAGATCAAAAGCATCAGCGATTTTTGCACAATTACGTCAGTTGTTAGCAGAAAATGACAGTGAAGCAGATGATCTTTTTGAAGAAAATCTTGATGTGATTCGTGTGACGTTAGGTGAGGATGTCTATTTAAAATTTAATACAGCAATGCAGGAATTTAACTTCAAGAAAGCATTAGAATTACTTAAAAATGCGTAAAAAAACCATTCCATTTGGGACAAAAACCGATGATTGACGTACAAAAGTCCACCATTCTTGTTGTGGATGATACACCCGATAACTTAAAGTTGATTAGTGGTTTACTGAAAGATACATATAAAGTAAAAATTGCTACGAATGGCGAATCAGCGCTTGAAATTGCGCAATCTACTTTTCCGCCAGACCTCATTTTACTCGATATTATGATGCCCGAAATGGATGGCTACGAAGTTTGTATGCGCTTAAAAAATGATATTAATACAGCACATATTCCGGTTATCTTTTTAACCGCTAAAACGGAAGTGTCAGATGAAACGAAAGGATTGGAAATGGGTGCGGTGGATTACATTTCTAAACCCATTAATCCATTGATTTTATTGTCTCGGGTCAAAATACATCTAACCGAAAAAAAAATGCATGATTTTCTCAATGATAAAAATAGTTTTTTAGAAAATGAAGTCAAAAAACGTACTGCTGAAATCAACGCTATTCAAGATGTTACGATTCACGCTATGGCCTCGCTTGCTGAAACGCGTGATAGTGACACTGGACACCACATTCGTCGAACGCAACATTATCTTAAATTGCTGGCAGAAAAAATGCGTTTTCATCCGCGATTTTCAGATTTTCTCGATGATGACAATATCATTGATGCACTTTTTAAATCCGCACCACTGCATGATATTGGCAAAATAGGCATTCCAGATAGCGTATTGCTAAAGCCTGGGCGTTTTGAGCCTGAAGAATTTGAAATCATGAAAAGGCATCCTGAATTAGGTCGCAATGCTATTCTCCATGCAGAGCGTGAGCTGGGCATTGAAGTGCCTTTTTTGAAATACGCTAAAGAAATTGCTTATGCGCATCAAGAAAAATGGGATGGTAGTGGTTATCCATTAGGAATTTCTGGTGATGATATCCCCATTTCAGCGCGTTTAATGGCAGTTGCTGATGTCTATGATGCATTGATTAGTCGTCGCGTTTATAAAGACGGTATGTCTCATGAGCAAGCAGTTCAAATTATGATTGAGGGAAGAGGAACGCATTTTGACTCCGATATAGTCGATGCTTTTTTGGAATTACAAGAAGATTTTAAGAAAATCGCCGCTAAATTTGCAGATTCTGATGAAGATTTAGTTAGATCATGTGTAATTTGAAAAAAGTAGACGAGCATTTTATGCTTTGAAGTGTTTTATCACATAACGCTTAACTCTTTTTTGAAACACTTCTCCAGTTTTTTTAACGCGAATTCCTCGTGTTTCGTTTCTTTGATATTTCTGCGTTTTATTTACTTTAGATTCATATTTGATACGATGAAGTCTATATACGCATTCCAAATGGGAATTGTGTGAATAAGATGAACTAATCAAGAATAATAATAAAAGGAATATAACGATGAAACTACCTAAGCCTTCGGTGGGCGATTTTTGGGGTGGACTGGCTGCTATGCTGGTTGCACTTCCCTCGGCTATAGCCTTTGGGGTCACCATTTATGGGGCACTAGGTTCTACCTATGTAGCACAGGGAGCACTGGCAGGCATTCTTGGTGCAACCGCATTAGGTCTTGTTTCCCCCATTCTTGGTGGCACTAATCGCCTTATCACAGCTCCATGTGCGCCTGCAGCAGCCGTTTTATCCGCTTTTGCCGTTGAATTTATGCTCAGTGGCGGCAGTGCACAATCTGTATTACTCATGATGTCGATGCTAGGTCTTTTTGCAGGTATCTTGCAAGTTTTGTTTGGTATGGTTCGCTTGGGTCAGTTAATTAAATATATGCCCTATACCGTTGTAAGCGGTTATCTTTCTGGCGTTGGTCTTTATATTATTGCAGGTCAAATGCCTAAATTTCTTGGCGCGCCTAAAGGATCGCATTTCTGGGAATCGATTGCTTCACCCGAATTTTGGAAATGGCAAAGTATTGTCATTGGACTGGTGACAGTAATCACTATGATTCTTGCTCCTCGAATCACGAAAGCCATACCGGCTGCTATACTTGCATTATTAGTTGGCGTGCTTACCTATTTTGGATTAGGAATAATTGATCCCACATTGTACAAATTAGAAGGGAATATGTTTGTGGTTGGTCCACTCGGCGGTGGAACCAATGGCGGTTTTGTTGAATCACTGTCATTGCGTTGGCGCGCTATGAGTGATGTGGATATAAATCAAATTATTCATATTACTGTTCCTGCATTGACGCTAGCTGTACTGCTTTCCATTGATACGCTAAAGACTTGCGTAGTTCTAGATGCGTTAACACGATCACGTCACAATTCAAATCTTGAACTTATTGGACAGGGGATAGGAAATGTTGCCGCTTCTCTCATTGGCGGCCTACCTGGTGCTGGTACGATGGGAGCTACGCTGGTGAATATTTCAAGCGGCGCAACAAGTCGATATTCGGGTGTATTTGAAGGTATCTTAGCCTTAGTTGCCTTTCTTATTCTTGGCGCATTAATTTCGTGGGTGCCAGTGGCTGCACTGGCTGGAATATTGATGGTCATTGGCATACGCATGATTGATCGCCACAGTTTTCAATTTTTGAAACAGCGTTCTACGATACTCGATTTCTTTATTGTTTTGGCAGTTATTACCACGGCACTAACCGTTAGTTTAATTGCAGCATCGGGCGTGGGTATTTTCCTTGCCGTCTTTCTTTTTATACGCGAACAAATTGGTGGTACCGTCATACGCCGTAAACTTCCATGTAATGAAACTTTTTCAAAACGATTACGAACGCATGATGAATTGGAAGTGCTTGTTATGCATGGTGACCGTGGAATAATGGTTGAATTACAAGGTAGTCTTTTTTTTGGCACAACTAACCAACTTTATCTTGAGCTGGTAGAAGAAATCAAGACCCGCGACTTCATTATTCTTGATATGCGTCGAGTGCAGTCTATTGATATTACGGTCGCACATCTCCTTGATCAACTTCGAGATATGATGGCAGATAAAAATGGCTTTTTGATTTATAGCCATCTACCCACGAATCTTTTATCTGGTCAAGATATGCAACAATATTTTGAACAAGTTGGACTCGTGCCTCAAAAAAGTGCAGCACGCGTTTTTGATGATATTGATGACGCAAAAGAGTGGGTTGAAAATCGAATTTTGAAAGAAGCAGGCTTTCATCAAGAAGAAGAAACTTCGTTAAATATTAAAGAGTTTGATTTATTTAAAGGGCGCAAGGAAGAAACGCTTGCTGCATTTGAAACGCATCTCGTGAAAGTCAGTTACAGTGCGGGAACAAAAATTTTATCGCGTGGAGATACTGGCGATGATTTATTCTTTGTTCGTAAAGGTTTAATTAGTTTCGTTTTACCGATTGATGCGAATCATGTGCGACGCCTTTCTACCTGTGGTCGAGGTGCTTTTTTTGGCGAAATGACTTTTTTAGATGGTTCTGCTCGATCTGCAGACGTTATTGCTATTACGGATGTGGATTTATTTGTTCTATCTCGTAAGACTTTTGATACCTTTTCTGAAGAGCACAAAAATGTTGCTTTAAATCTTTTTGAAGGTATGGCAAGTGTACTGACTAGACGATTGCGACATCTTAATGCGGAGCTTATTGCCTCACAATCTTAGGTTAGTAGGATTGAGTAGGATCAGTAAACGAAATTTTATAGGAGTGAATCAATCATGTTTTCGAGCACTATGATTTTTAATACACCGTCAGACACACTACAAGTGTCTGCTGCTATTCGTGATGCTGTGGCTCCTGTATTTTTGTTGACGGGTATTGGTTCATTTTTAGGTGTTGTTGTAAATCGTTTAGGGAGAACCATTGATCGTGCAAGACATTTGAACGGACTAAATGTTGAGCAACGAAAAAAATTTATAAATGAATTTGATATTATTCAAAAAAGAGTTACTTGGATGCGTTTGTCGATTGGTTTATTTATTGTTGCGGGGCTCTGTATTTCACTGTCTGTTGCGTTGATATTTATTGGTGTGGCGATAAAAATAAACGTATCAAACTTTATTTTGGGTACTTTTATTTTTGCAATGTTTGCTTTAATTTTGGGTATTTTCTGTTTTTTAAGAGAAATTATTTACGCCACACAAGAAGTGATTACATGGCATCGCCAAGATTAATTTCAAATATGGATTATTTGAGGATGGAAGGAAAAGGGCTACGCTAAACTGATGTTGAATGATTACTGAATATATAGGGGAAAACCATTATCCAGTGAACTTTAGAGTTGTTGATAAAAGTGAAAACAAAACAAAAAACGATTATTTTTTGGAAATGTTTGGAGAGCTTTTATCTTGGATTGTGCTTTTTTATTTCGGATTGCTCAAATTCCAGCCACTTTACGACATGATTAAAGTTGTCTTGAGAGATGCCAACCAGACGTTTCGTTTGCGTGTAATAACGTGCATCAATTAACTCATTTAGGGTTTACGGGTGTTCAAAATTAGATTTAAGTTCTTGCCTGCGTTCGTTCCCGCTTTTTAAAAGTTCTCGCCTCTTTTCTAAATGAGTAATATGCCATCACTTGGCTTTTCTTCTTCCATGTGTTTTAAGAAAATAAAGATAAGTTTTTTGATGACTTTACCGATGATTTCTTTTTTTGATTGGTATGCATGGAAACTCTCGCGCTTTATCTAAATGGCTCGCGTGCAATATAGCGTAAGTTTGAACCATGTGGCGACGTTAAATTTTACTTATTTTTTGCATTATTAACAGTGAGTTACTATTTTTTATTTAAAATTTGGTGCATTAAGTTTTCGTTGAGTTCATTTTCCCACTTTGCTGCAACAATAGTAGCAACCCCATTTCCAATTAAATTGGTTAATGCACGTGCTTCGGACATAAAACGATCAATCCCTAAAATTAAGGCTAACCCTTCAACGGGAATGCTGGGAACGGTCGACAACGTCGCTGCTAGCGTAATAAATCCACTCCCTGTAACACCTGCAGCACCTTTTGAAGTTAATAATAAAACACCCATCAATGTAAACTCTTGTGTCCATGTCAGTTGGGTATTGGTTGCTTGAGCAATAAAGAGAGCTGCCATTGTTAAATAAATTGAAGTACCGTCCAAATTAAACGAATATCCGGTAGGAATCACTAAGCTCACTACAGATTTAGAGCAACCTAATTTTTCTAGCTTAAGCATAGTAGATGGCAAAACGGACTCTGAAGACGATGTCCCTAAAACAATGAGTAATTCCTCTTTAAAGTAGCGAATAAATTTAAAAATACTAAATCCAATAATTTTTGTCACTAACCCCAATACACCAATGACAAACAAAATACAGGTTAGGTAAAAACTTCCCATGAGGCTGAAAAGGGGAATTAATGAACTAATGCCATATTTGCCAATAGTAAATGCCATTGCACCAAATGCGCCAATCGGTGCGAGTTTCATAACAGTATCTACAATACCAAATAATATTTGAGATAATTTATGGATACCCACAATAACATCTGATCCAGTGTCTTTCATTGCTGCAAGCGAAAAGCCAAATAAAAGTGAAAACAATAATACTTGCAGGATATCCCCTTTAGCAAAGGCATCCACAACGCTACTTGGAATAATATTAAGTAAGAAGTCCACAACACTATGCGTTTTAGCGGCTTCTGTATAAAGGTTTAAACTTTTTGCATCGAGCGTATGAATGTCAATATTCATTCCAACGCCAGGTTTTAATATGTGTACAACAAGCAAACCTAGAATTAACGCTATCGTACTGGCTACTTCGAAATAGAGTAGCGTCTTTAAACCTACGCGGCCTACTTTTTCCATGTTTTGCATGCCTGCAATTCCCGACACGATAGTACAAAAAATAATGGGGGTAATTAACATTTTAATGAGTTTGATGAAGCCATCACCTAATGGCTTCATTGAAATAGCAATTTCTGGATAAAAATAACCTAGCAAAATACCTAAAATAATGGCAGTAATAACCTGTAAATAAAGATATTGATGGCGATTTTTAGGTGAGTTTGGGGGTGACATTTCAATCCTTTATGGTTGGGCTGGAGAGATTTTTAAATTGACAAAGCGTTACCGCGGTATAGCTTAAAGATGATTGCTTGTACCATAAATCAAGGGAAAATATTTACAGGTTGTTCGTAAGGATTCGTAGGTAAATGGATCGTAATGCTTTTTTAAGATCCATGAAAAAAAACTGGCTGCTTGTGAGGTACCAAGTTGTTTATTCATCAAGGCAAGAAACTGTGATTAGTTTTCCTGCCTTAATATTGATTATTTCCATGCCAGAGAATCAAGTTATCAATTCTACCTGCACCAGATTGTCGGAAAATGTCGGCGCATGCCCCATATTGACGAATTCAGCTGAGCTGATACTGTTAACCGTACCTTTATTTAACTGTCGCCAATAACCCAGGGTTGCGACAATCAACCCCGGATTTACATCAGCGGTGATCTTAGCCTCACCTTCAAAAGCACCGCGATCATTAAAAACTCGTACATTATCGCCCTGATTGATGTTACGTAGTTCAGCGTCCAGCGCATTTATCATTATGAACTGTTCTCCCTGGCCTTTGATTTTTTGCTCCATATTGGCGTAGCAAGAATTCAAGAAACCATGACTTTTCGGCGAGATGATATTTAACGGATATTTTTTCGCTAGTTCGGGATTGGTTGCCGTCGTTTCTCTTGAACACACATAATCCGGTAAGGAATCCAGAAGTTCGCCTGGCTGAAAGCCGTCATACATCTGACGAAAGGGGCCTGCGACAAAGTTTGTAGCGCCTGTTATTTCAAATTCGCACTTACCAGATGGCGTCGGAAAGTTACCGGCTTTATGCGGTGCGCGATTATCTTTTGTTCCAACATTAAGACGGGCAAATCCTTCTTTACGGAGTGTTTCCAGCGTAATTCCTTCGCAAGCGGGCGAATTCCAATCTACATAATGTTCTAGGCATTCCGAATCCGACCAAAGAAAGTTTTCTTCTTGATAACCCATGCGTGCCGCTAGTCGCCGAAAAATTTCGTTATTTGGAATAGCCTCACCCGGTGACTCGACGCATTTAGCATTGTAGGTCAGATACAAATGCCCCCATGAGAGGATCATATCTTCCTGTTCCGCGCCCATGGATGCAGGTAACAGGATATCGGCATAACTGGCGGTATCAGAGATAAAATGCTCCGCCGAAACCAAAAACAGCTCCTCGTTGAGTAGGCCTTGAACTATCTTGTCAGTCTCCGGTGCTTGAGTGACGGGATTGGCATTCCAGCACATCATCGCTTTAATGGGTGGCCCAGCAGGTGGTTCGTTGGTCAGCGCACGCCCTAGTTGCAACGCATTCATAACGCGGGTGCCTTCGGGAATCAAATCCGGTCGACAGATTACGTCAAATTTGTATGGGTGTTCCCAAACTGGCATTTGTAATGCACCGCCTCCGACATGACGCCAAGCACCAATCAACGCGGGTAAACAGCTGACTGCGCGTATGGTTTGGCCTCCGCCATAATGTCTCTCTAAAGCTACGCCTAGGCGAATCACAGCAGGTTGGGTGGTTGCATAATCACGCGATAGCTGGCGTATCACTTCGGCTGGTATGCCGGTGATGGCTTGTGCCCATTCCGGTGTACGGGTTTTCGCGCGTTCTTTTAATGCTGCAAAACCGACCGTGTGGTTATCCACATAATCCTGATCGACCATACCTTCTTCAATAATCGTATGAATCATCGCCATCGCTAAAGCACCATCTGTACCCGGTTTGGGTGCAATATGAACATCGGCTTCTTTGGCCGTTTTGGAGGCATAACTATCGATAACGACGACTTTTGCACCTTTTTTCTGGGCTTCTTTAATAATGTGCCAATGATGTAAATTGGTGCTAACCGAATTACAGGCCCAGATGATGATGTATTTGGCATGAATAAAGCTTTCAGGATCGACGCCGGCTGTTGGTCCTACGGTTAGCAACCAAGCAGTACACGATCCTTCACCGCAAAAAGTGCGCTCAGTGACAGTAGCGCCCATTCGATTAAAGAACGCGTCGCCGCCGTTTAAACCATGCACTAAACCCTGGTTACCTAAATAACTATAGGGAACAATAGCTTGTGGGCCTTGCTCTGCAATAATCGCTTTCCAGCGCGTAACGATTTCATCCAGGGCTTCATCCCAAGTGATACGTTCAAATTGCTTGCTACCTTTGGGACCGGTGCGACGCATCGGATATAACAGGCGATCGGGATGATAATGCCGCTTTTCATAATCGTTCAATTTAACGCAAAGACCGCCTCGCGTCATCGGATGGTTTGGATTGCCTTTAACACCAATTAGCTTTCCCTCTTCAACCTCAAATATCATCGAGCAGGTATCAGGACAATCATGTGGACAGCCGCCGTGATGCGTTGTTTTTAATGCTACAGTCATTGTTTATTTCCTCGCAATACTAGGGTGAAATTGAAAAATATCATTACTGCATCAGTTTTAAAATAATTGTGATGATTTAAAAATTTACCGGTCAATTTAGCTTAAATTCTAGTATGCCACTCGGTATATCACAAAATATTTATCAACCTTTCTTTTTGGGTGCTATGTGATTCATAGTAGGTAACACTATATGACATCACCGTGAATAGTGAAACTTTATTTAGCATGACGCTATGGATATTCATTTCTAGCGGGCAGGTTTTTTTATAGCTAAAGACGCTTTTCCTTCAAGAAAACAAAACGCTTGAAATGCGACGTAAGCCTCCGCTTTTTCTAATATTTCTCGATATTGCTCTGAGGTCTAATGAAATATTTCATTGGACAGATACAGTAAAAGACCTTGCATTTCACATAAATTTTTTAGTTTATTAATTATTTTAACTATGATAGTATCTATATCAATTAAAATATTAAAGCTACTTTATATTAAATGAATACTGCTTTTTAGACTTGACTAATTGAGCTTAAATTACATTTGCCGAATAAAAATTGACTTGATGTTTTGATTGATTTTGTAATGAACAGCGTTTCTATTGATCATTAACTTAGTTAACTAGAAATAAACTTTACTCAAGGATATCGCTTTGACTGCTAATTATTTAACACACTTAAAACAGCTCGAAGCTGAAAGTATCTTCATCATCCGTGAAGTTGCAGCTGAGTTTGAAAAGCCTGTGATGCTTTATTCTATTGGAAAAGATTCGGCGGTGATGCTGCATCTGGCCATGAAAGCATTTTATCCAGGAAAACCACCTTTTCCTTTGCTACATGTTGACACGACATGGAAATTTCGAGAAATGATTGAATTTCGGGATCGTTTGGCACGGGAATTAAATTTAGAGTTATTGGTGCATACCAATCAGGAAGGCGTGAAAATGGGGGTTAACCCATTCACGTATGGAAGCCAAAAACACACCGATATTATGAAGACCCAAGCGTTAAAGCAGGCACTGAATTTATATCGTTTTGATGCGGCGTTTGGTGGTGCGCGACGTGATGAAGAAAAATCTCGTGCTAAAGAGCGAGTTTATTCGTTTCGTGATAAAAATCATCGTTGGGATCCAAAAAATCAACGTCCAGAATTATGGAATATTTTCAATAGCAAGGTAGATAAAGATGAAAGCATACGCGTGTTTCCATTATCGAACTGGACGGAACTCGATATTTGGCAATACATTTATATGGAAAAAATTCCTATTGTTCCTTTGTATTTCGCTAAAGAACGCCCAGTAGTTGAAAAAGATGGCATGCTAATTATGGTGGATGATGACCGTATGCCAATTACAGCTAATGATAAGGTGGAAATGAAAATGGTGCGTTTTCGTACCTTAGGTTGCTACCCTTTGACGGGGGCTGTTGAATCGACTGCTACCACGTTGCCTGAAATCATCCAGGAAATGTTGCTAACGACTACTTCTGAGCGTCAAGGGCGCTTGATTGATCGAGATCAGTCTGGTTCGATGGAGCAAAAGAAACGTGAAGGCTATTTTTAAAAATAATATTGATCTTCCATTAATGTAATTAAAAATATTACCAACCCATGCAAGTAATCTAGCAACTTATACAGTGGTGAGTTTTTTGTAAAGATGCGCAGTATTTGAAGCACGAGAAAGTGTTAGTAAATGTTTTTTTTCTAGTGATTAAATTAGGTATTACTATTTGATTAAATTG
>CAJBJW010000159.1 GCA_903953455.1 uncultured Pseudomonadota bacterium
GATTTGCCCTGTTTTTGCCCATGCACCTTGCGCGTCATAATTATGCTGCAAATGCCGTTTTATCCATTGATTTAAAAGTACATTTCCAGGTCCCGTATCAAACCCAATGACGGACTGATGTGTGTTGGCAGGTAAAAAAGTCACATTCGCAATACCGCCAATATTTACCACACAACGGGTTTCACATGGCGAGTGAAAAACCGCATGATGGAACGCAGGAACTAAAGGTGCACCTTGTCCGCCCGCAGCAACGTCACGCCGACGAAAATCCGCTACCGTGGTAATACGCGTGTTTTGGGCAATGCAATTAGGATCGCCAATTTGCAGCGTAAAGGGAAATTGACCTAAAGGTGCGTGATACACAGTTTGACCATGACTGCCAATCGCTTCAATTTGCGATGGTGCTAGATTGGTTTTACACAATAACGTATTGACCGTTTGCGCAAATAAGCAGCCTAACGCGGTATCCATTTCACCAAACTCTTGCAGTGTCACTTGCGCATTAGGTGCACTGAGTTGATGCAGTCGAAATTGAATTTCTTGAGAAAATGGCATATATTCAAAATCAATGACTTCCATTTTATCGTCAGTAAGATTGACCAATACCGCGTCAATCCCATCAAGACTCGTGCCTGACATTAAACCAATATAAAGCTCGAAATTCCCTATCATTTCATTACCACGTTAATTTCACCCGAAATGTTTTTGTCATTTGCATTGTGCGCGTTTATCGCATAGCATTCATTTATGATTTTATTGATTCGACTGCCCATTATTCTACTTTTAACACTGCTGCAATTTGCCGCACCGTTAATTCATGCGCACACGTTTCACAATGACTGTTTTGAATCCTCTATTCATCTACCCGAATTTGAACAAGTCGATTCACTTCGTCAACAATCACCCTCCATCAGTAACGCCATACTTCAAAGCAGTAATATGGTGGTGATGAGTATCGGCATCAAAAACGACCTAAATAATCACCAATATACTACTGAAAATAGTCTATTCGCCTTATTTTTCATGTTGATTATACTCAATCGACGTATTTTAATACGTTGCTTCATTAATCAAACAGAGCCCATTGCATCTAAACGCCTTCTCACTATTTTTGCTCCCCGCGCCCCACCTTCGTTTGTTTGATTATTAGTCACTGCGCGAGAAATATTTGCGCTATTTTAATCACACTGCGAGTTTTTTATGTTTCCTGTTTTTTTCTTACGTATGAGCTTATTCACGCTCATTTCTATGCCATTAGTCAGTTTAGGTGCGGATAAGTTCCCGCATGTTGAGCATCACGATCCCATTATTGTCGATTCGCAACTCTCACTTTCATCGCTAATCACGCTGACGCTTGAAAATCATCCTGATACACAATGGCTCAATTCACTCGAAGCAGAAACAGCGGCTATTAAACGACGTGGCGAAAGTTGGTCAGCAGGCGCATCTAATGCAGGTTTTCGCTATCAAGAAGCCACAAGTGGAACACTGCACTATTTTGACGGCACCATTGAGGTCCCATTATGGAATATTGGGCAACGTGACGCAAATCAACGTATTGGCACAACCGCTGAAAATAGCGCCATCACACAAACGGCATTAACACATTGGCGCGTAGCCGGTTTAGTTCGCTCGGCTATTTGGGACATTGCCCTGCAAGAATTACGGCTACAGCAAGCCGAAATTGATATGCGTGCCGCGCAGCAATTAGCTAATGATATTACACGTCGCGTCCAAGCTGGCGATTTAGCGCAAACCGATGCGCTTTTAATTCAAACGGATGTGTTAAAAAAACGCTCTGCGTTAACGTTAGCTGAGGCGGAGGTGATGCACGCGAGAAAACGCTATACCTCAGTGACACAGTCTACCAAAATACCGGCGAATTATCATGAGTCATTAAGTCAAGTGAAAGAAATTGAATCATCCCATCCCGCTTTGCAAGCTATTCAAAACTTAATTGAACGCAAACAAGCCGAATTAGAAGCATTAAATTTAGTTGGCTCAGGGCAAACCACTGTCGCCATCGGTGTGAATAGTGATCGCCCAAGTAACCGCGATTCACGCAGTAATAATACAGAAAGTTTCAATGTTGGTGTCACCATTCCTTTTGGTGGACAGGCGCATCTTGATCCCCAACTTGCCGCGCTAAATGTTGAGATTAACCAATTTCGTGCAAAACGAGATCAATTGTTTCGAGATTTAGAACAAAACCATCACGAAGCCGAACATAATTTAGAAATCAATGAAGCTGAATTAGCGGTTGCCAATGAATTAAACACGGTGGCTCAAAAACATTTAACACTCACTCAATTAAGTTTCAAAGTGGGCGAAATAGATTTAATTGATTTACTCAAAATTCAATCTCAAACACAACTTGCCGCACTTGCCGCCAAAGAGCGCGCTCTTGTTCAAGAAAGAGATTACGCATTATACAATCAAGCAGTTGGAGTGCTCCCATGAAAAAAATTATCTTTGCTTTGAGTCTTTTTGCCGTCGCTCATCCCACTTTTTCAGCGGCGCAGACACAACAAACCATCCAACTGTCCGCCCAAAATATTGAAAGCTTAGGCATTGTGCAAGGAAAACTGATTCGTGCAACGCAAATCCCTGTGCTTTACGCCCCAGCAAAAGTGCTTATCCCAAATAATAATGAATACGTCGTCAGTGCCTCTCAAGCCGGCATTATTAATCAACTCAACGCCGCCACAGGTGATGTCGTTAAAAAAGGCGATATTCTCGCGCAAATAGATAGCCCGAATTTACTCTCTTTGCAAAGCAATTATTTAAAAGCGGCAAGCGCTCTGCAATTAGCCCATTCTGCATATCAACGAGATCAATCCCTTGCTCAAGATGGCATTATCGCAAAACGTCGTGTACAAGAAACGCAAAGCCAATTCAATGCCGCTGAAATTGACATGAAAGAAGCGAAACGATTACTTGAAATTGCAGGTGGAAATACCCATTCACCCGAAAAATTAAATAGTAATTTAACCATACGCTCACCGATTTCAGGTGTTGTCATTGAACGCATGGCAGTAGTTGGAACACGAGTAGATATGTTAACGCCGCTTTATCGCGTTGCCAATCTGCAAACACTTTGGCTGGAAATTGCCATCCCACAAGAAGACATCGCCCAAATCAGCGTAGGCGATCAAGTCAGCATTGATAATACCCCCTTTACAGCTGAGATTAGCCTACTTGGACAAAGTGTAAATGTTGAAGATCAAACGATACTTGCGCGTGCAACTGTTAAAAACGTCCAAGGCGAAATTCGAGCAGGACAAAAATTAAATGTACAAATCAAAAAACTCAGTAAGCAAATTGCATTTCGTGTTCCCAATTCAGGCGTCGCTCAAAATGACGGAAAAGCGTTTATTTTTATTCACAACGACACCGGCTTTACGATAACGCCCGTCACCATTATTAGCAAACAAGACGAAGAAACCATTATTAGTGGTCCGTTCAAAGGCGATGAAATCATTGCATTGAAAGGAACCGCAGTACTCAAAGCAAATTGGCTAGGCGTTGGGAGTGCTGAGCAATGAGAGGTTTAATTCGTTTTTCGCTCAGTCAACGCTTGCTCATGCTTGTATTGGTGGGCCTGCTTGGTGGCGTTGGATTTTATGCGTTTAAGCATTTAGCCATTGATGCGTTTCCCGAAGTGTCGCCCACGCAAGTCAAAATCATTGTCAAAGCGGCAGGAATGACACCTGAAGAAGTTGAGTCACGCATTACAGCGCCTATTGAAGTTGAATTGCTTGGCATTCCACATCAAAGTATGTTGCGCTCCATCGCTAAATACGCACTAACAGACATTACGATTGATTTTGAAGAAGGCACGGACATTTATTGGGCACGCCAACAAATTGCAGAGCGTCTTAATACGTTATGGGGAAATTTACCTGCAGGGGTCGAAGGCGGTATTGCGCCCATGACTACACCACTTGGGGAATTATTTATGTTCTCTATTGATGGTGGCGATTTATCACTCATGCAACGCCGTGATTTACTCGACTGGGTCATTCGACCTGCGCTACGCACCGTTAAAGGTGTCGCGGATGTCAATGCCTTAGGGGGTTATGTCCGCAGTTTTGAAGTGATGCCCGATAATATGAAAATGTCCGCTCGTGGCATGACCATTACGGATTTAATTCAAGCATTAGAAAAAAATAATCGCAACGATGGCGCGGGACGGATTACTGAAGGAGAAGAAGCGCTTATTGTTCGAGCAGAAGGGCGTATTAAAACACTCGATGATGTTCGCAGCATTGTGGTTGATGCAAATGGTCATCAAGCTATTAAAGTTGGTGATGTCGCTCAAGTTAAAATTGGTGCGTTAACACGTTATGGCGCGGTGAGTAAAAATGGCGTTGATGAAGCGGTCACCGGTGTCGTTTTAAGCCTACGTGGTGCGAACGCAAGACAAACCGTGGAAGGTATTGAAGCCAAATTAGCTGAACTTGCGCCAAGTTTACCTCAAGGCGTTCATTTAGACGTATTTTACAATCGTGGACATTTAGTCAATCGAGCCGTTGAAACCGTTTTTCATGCATTAGGTGAAGCTATTTTCTTAGTGATGATTTTATTGCTTTTGTTTTTAGGAAGTTTACGCGCGGCTGTCGTGGTGGCGATTGTTTTACCGTTATCTGCGCTTTTTACCTTTATTCTAATGAACGAAATGGATATGTCCGCCAATTTGATGAGTTTAGGCGGCCTTGCTATTGCTATTGGGATGTTAGTTGACGCCTCCGTTGTCGTGGTTGAAAATTTGATCACACATTTAACGAATGAAAAAACCGCACAGCGTCTACCACGTTTGCACGTTATCTATCGCGCCACTGCAGAAGTTGCGAGTTCTGTCACATCGGGCATTTTAATTATTATTATCGTTTTCCTACCTTTGCTGACACTGCAAGGATTAGAAGGAAAATTATTCACGCCCGTTGCGCTGACGATTGTGTTTGCATTAAGCGGATCACTGATTTTGTCTCTCACCGTGATTCCTGTTGCAGCGTCTTATTTACTCACAAAAGTCTCTCATGAGGAGCCTTGGCTGCCACGAAAACTTCAACAGATCTATAAACCTGCTCTGGCGTGGTGTCTTGATAATACCAAAAAAGTATTTACTGTTGTTGGAAGCCTACTTATGGTGACTTTTTTAGTCTTTGGTCAAATTGGCAGCACATTTATGCCTAATATGGATGAAGGCGATATTATTTTACAAATTGAGAAACTGCCATCCATTACTCTCGCTCAATCTATTATTTTGGATCAACAACTTCAAAAGAATTTACTTAAAAATATACCCGAAATTGACTCTATTTTGGGGCGAGTCGGTTCGGATGAATTAGGCCTTGATCCTATGGGGCTCAATGAAACAGATACTTTTTTAGTTCTCAAACCTGAAAAAGAATGGCTCGTCCACAATAAAACCGAATTGATTGAAAAAATTCGCACCGTCATGCAAAACACACCGGGCATTGGTTTTAGTTTTTCGCAGCCTATAGAAATGCGTGTATCTGAAATGTTAACGGGAACGCGTGGTGATTTAGCTGTTAAATTATTTGGCTCAGACTTAGCGGTATTAAATGAAAAAGCGAACGAAATTGCCGCTGTATTGAAACAAATTCCAGGTTCAAGCGACGTCGTTGCAAAGCAAAATGACGGCATGAAGTTTTTACAAGTCAAAATTGACAAAACCGCTGCAGGTCGCCTTGGTATTGATAGCGACACCATTGAAACGCTACTTCGCTCAGAAGTGGAAGGACTCAATTTAGGCATTGTGCAAGAAGGAATCCGTCGAACACCTTTGATTTTACGTGGCGATAGTAATAATGCCAATTTCGATAGCCTACAAATTACGTTACCCAATCATGGCGGACGTGTCCCTATTACGGAAATTGCAAAAATTGAGCAAGTTGAAGGAGTTGTCTCAATTGGACGCGAAAAAGGACAACGATTTACGGTGGTTCGCAGCAATGTTGAAGGACGGGATTTGGTCGGTTTTGTAGAGGAAGCGCGTCGCAACGTAGCCGAAAAAGTGAAACTACCAACAGGCTACACCGTTCAATTTGGCGGGCAATTTGAAAATCAACAACGCGCCGCCGCGACACTGTCTATTGTCATTCCCATTTCCATTGGCTTGATCTTTCTGCTTTTATTTTCCACATTCGGCTCAGTGCGCCAAGCAGTGCTGGTATTGTCAAATATTCCACTCGCTATGATTGGGGGTGTTTTTGCTCTGTGGGTATCGGGTGAATATTTATCTGTTCCTGCCTCAGTGGGATTTATTGCTCTTTTAGGGATTGCCGTTTTAAATGGTGTAGTCATGGTCAGCTATTTTAACCAACTGCTCGTCACCGGCATGGAAATTGGCAAAGTGGTCATGATTGGCTCTTCTCGTCGTTTGCGGCCTGTATTAATGACAGCAAGTATTGCGGCTTTTGGTTTGATTCCACTGCTTTTTGCAACAGGGCCTGGCTCAGAAATTCAACGCCCGTTAGCTGTTGTGGTGATTGGTGGTCTTGTGTCATCCACCTTTTTGACTTTATTTTTATTGCCGATTTTGTTTCGGTTATTTGGCCAGACAAAACAAAACTAACGGATAGGCAACAATATGAATAATGAATATTTAGTAACCCTTAACGTACCGCCTGCACTGGAAGAAATCATCGTCGATTGCCTGCTAATGCTTGAATGTGAAAAAGGTTTTAGTAGTCTTCCCGTTTTTGCACATCATCATGAAAACAAAGGTTTATCGCTTGCCGAGCAAGTAACAGGACGGCAAAAACGCCTGCAATTTCAAATGCACGTCAATACACCCGATTTAGAAAAATTACTCACTCAGTTACGCGAAGATTTCACCGGTGCTGGGATTCAATATTGGGTGACGCCTATTTTGAGCCAGGGAGTTTTTTAGTTAATATCTAGGTGCGCATTACTTGATGCGCACCTAAATCATCCATCTGCTTTATCCTTATTTATAAAGTAGTTAGATGAATAGCCACCCTTTTTACCAAGGCAACACTTTTCCATCATAACGCTGAAATTCGCCAGTTTGTGCGAGCGTAAAATTTGCAATAGTGTCGCGCATCTGTGACACGCTTTGTGGAATTTCCATTGGTGCATTTGATCCACCCATATCCGTTTTTACCCAACCCGGATGCAAAATCAACACGGCAATATGTTTCGCTTGAAGTTCGATAGCAATCGATTTCATGGCCGCATTAAGTGCCGATTTACTTGAGCGATATAAAATACTGCCCCCACTGGTATTATCCGCAATACTGCCCATTAAACTACTCATCGCGACAACCTTTTTTTGCTCACTACGCGCCACATGGGGCAAAAAAGTTTCGATCATTTTAACAGGCGCAAAAACGTTCGTTGACAAGGTATGTTGCCAAGCTTGGTAGTCTAAATTGCCAAATCGATGCGCTGCAGCATCGCCATAGACACCTGCATTATTGAGTAAAACATCAATGGAAATAGCGCTTAGCGTCACTGCAAGCTGCTCAATTTGTGAAAAATCCTCCATATCGAGCGCAAAAACCGAAACGTTTGTATGCTGCGCTGCGAGTTGATTAAGTTCAGTGGCGTTTTGCGGTTGACGACAACACGCAATCACCTGCCAATTATCCTGCGCATATTGTCTGCAAAAATCTAAACCTAACCCGCGATTTGCACCCGTAATCAACATTGTTGCCATGATAGATTTCCTCAAAAAATAAAATAAAAAAGTAAAGTCGCCATGCACTATTTTACGGTGTTTTTTTTTGCCGTGTACATTCATGTAAAAAGACTCGATAATTCACTCTTTTTAATTTACAGAAGTGTTATGGATTTTCAATTATTGTCAACAGATGGCTATGCACGACGCGGCCGTTTAACTTTTGCTCGTGGCGTGATTGAAACGCCTATTTTTATGCCTGTTGGCACTTATGGCGCGGTGAAATCGCTTACTCCAGAGGATTTGCAAGGTGTTGGCGCACAAATAATTTTGGGCAACACGTTTCATTTAATGCTACGCCCTACTACTAAAGTCATTCAAGCGCACGGTGATTTGCATGATTTTATGCAATGGGAAAAACCCATTTTAACGGATTCAGGGGGCTTTCAAGTCTTTAGCTTAGGAAAATTGCGCAAAATTACTGAACAAGGTGTCACGTTCAAATCCCCCATTAACGGCAGTAAAATTTTTATGGGCCCAGAAGAATCCATGCAAGTTCAGCGTGAACTCGGCTCAGATATTGTCATGATATTTGACGAATGCACCCCCTACCCTGCAACTGTTCAAGAGGCCGCCGATTCCATGCGACTTTCACTACGCTGGGCAAAACGCAGTAAAGAGGCGCACGGGGATAATCCTTCTGCGCTTTTTGGTATTGTACAAGGTGGCATGTACGAACATTTGCGTGAAGAATCTATTGCAGGCCTGCAAGAAATTGGCTTTGACGGTTACGCCATCGGCGGCCTGTCTGTTGGTGAGCCTAAAGATGAAATGATGGCAACGCTCGACGGTATTCATCAAAAAATGCCGACGGATAAACCCCGCTATCTTATGGGCGTAGGGACACCTGAAGATTTAGTGGAAGCGGTGCGACGTGGCATTGATATGTTCGATTGCGTCATGCCGACGCGAAATGCACGAAATGGGCATTTGTTCACCACATTTGGCGTGGTAAAAATTCGTAATGCAAAATATGAATTTGACACAAAACCCATCGATGAAAACTGTGACTGTTATACTTGCCAAAATTATTCACGCGCTTATCTGCGCCACTTAGATAAATGCCAAGAAATGCTCGGTTCGCGTTTAAATACGATTCATAATTTGTATTATTATTTGGATTTAATGGCAAATATACGCACCGCCATTGAAAACAATCAATTTGATCATTTTGCAAAAGACTTCTATGCAAAGCGTGCAGGCTAAATCATGCAAGAAAAGCATATTTTAAATGCCCGTCGTCTACTCTGCCCACTACCCGTTATTCGCACCCAAGAGGCCGTTAAGAAATTAAGAGTCGGTGATATTTTAGAAATTATCGGGACAGACAAAGGCATTTTGCAAGATATTCCAGTGTGGTGCCGCATCAATGGACACACTATTCTTGAAACATTTAATAATGAATATGACTACCACATTGTTCTACAAGTAGGAGAATAAGCATGGGAAAACTGCATCTGCACGGCAAACATCAACACAGCCATACGCATTCACACAAAATCGAAAAAGAAGCTGAAAAACTGCCCCCTAATATGGCCAAGTTGAAACAGCGCGCAAGTTATGTGGGTGCGTGTGTCAATATTATGCAAACACTCATTAAAATTACGTTTGGGATTTTAGGGCAATCCGCAGCGCTAGTTGCAGATGGGATTCACTCTCTTTCAGATTTGATGAGTGATGCACTGGTCATTACAGCCGTGCGCCTAGGTAGTCGAGAAGCTGATAAAGAGCACCCTTATGGGCATCGTCGCTTTGAAACCATTGCTGGTGTCATTTTAGGTGGAAGTTTAATTTTCATTGGCGCTGGCATTGGATGGTCTGTCTATGAACGCATGTCAAATCCCGAAACTTTGCCCGTTCCAAACGAGCTAAGCTTAGCCATTACGACTGTGTCGATTTTACTCAATGAATGGCTTTATCATTACACCAAACGCATTGCCAAAATCACACGCTCAAAATTGCTACTTGCGAACGCGTGGCATCAACGCAGTGACGCATTTTCATCCATTGTCGTATTAATTGGCATTGGCGCCGTCATGCTGGGCTATCCATTAGCAGACGCTATCGCAGCAATCATTGTGGCATTACTGGTCATTAAAATCGGTTTAAATTTAACAATTGAAGGTATTAAAGAGCTCGTTGATACCGCTTTGCCTGATAGTCTTGTAGCTGAAATTCGCACTGTTATCTATGGTATCGATGGCGTAGAAGATATTCATTTACTGCGCACACGCTACATGGGTGAGGATGCGTTAATTGATGCGCATATCATTGTGGATCCGCGTATTAGTGTATCTGAAGGTCATCGCATTGGGGATATGGTGCGTGATGAACTTATTGCACGTTTTGACGACGTGATGGAAGTACTCGTTCATGTTGACCCTGAAAATGACGAAGCATTCGCGACGAATATCAAACCCCTCACACGTGCAAATGTTCAAGAATTACTCACTGAAAATCTGCCCGAACTCTTACCTTATTTGGAAGACTTTCGTATACATTATTTAGAGCATAAAATTGAAATTGAATTAATTATTCCTTTTGCGCTGAGTATTCAGAGCGAACTAATTGAAAATATCAATGTTAAGTTAGCAAATATTAAACATAATGTACCTCAAATTGAGACTATCCTCTTGTTTTTTAAACATGATTGCTCGAATTAGAATAACCCTTTATTCTCAAAAAATACATGACAACCGTTTAATTGAAACGGTCGGTGTGTTAAAGTTTACCTTGAACTTAAATTGAGGTGTTTCCTCAAAATCGTTTGTGTGTTTTAAATAAAAAAATAAAAATTATATTAGGAGAATTTACATGTTTAAACTTCATTCATTAGTAACGGCTTTTGCATTAATGAGCTCTATGTCGGCAGCGAACGCATGGGACACATTGCCAACTCAAGCGCCTGAACCAGCAAACAATCCAAGCACGCCAGAAAAAGTTGCATTAGGTCAAATGCTCTACCATGATCCACGTTTGTCTTCAACAGGTACCGTATCGTGCGCCTCTTGCCATAATACAATGCTCGGTGGCGAAGATAATCGCCCAAACTCAATGGGCGTCAATGGTCAAACAGGTGGACGTAGTTCACCAACTGTCTGGAACTCAGCATTTAATAAAGTACAGTTTTGGGATGGTCGCGCGGCCAGTTTAGAAGAGCAAGCAGCTGGCCCCGTCACTAATGCTATTGAAATGGGCATGAAAAGCTGGGATGACGTGGTAGCCCGTCTAAAAGATATTGAAGGCTATCAAGTTGCCTTTAAACATGCATTCCCAGGTGAAAATGCCATTTCAAAAGATCATGCAACCAAAGCAATTGCTGCGTATGAACGCACTTTAATTACACCAAATAGCCCTTATGATAAATTTGTGGGTGGCGATAAATCTGCGTTATCTGCGGAGCAAATTCGCGGCATGGACAAAGTTGCTGAATTAGGCTGTACCGGTTGCCATAGTGGCGCCGCATTTAATGGTGCTGGCATGTTCCAAAAATTCCCAATGACTCCTGACGGTTACTTAGAAGCGAAATACCATTTCAGCAGAGACAAAGGTGTGGCTGAAGTTTCAAAAAAATCTGAAGACGAGCATTTCTGGAAAGTACCTACATTGCGTAACGTAGCGATTACTGCGCCTTATTTACATAACGGCTCAGTTCAAACGCTAGACGAAGCGGTACAAATCATGGCAAAAGTTCAATTAGGTAAAGAATTAGCCAAAAATGACGTGGCGGATATTGTCGCATTTTTAAGTGCTTTAACTGGCGAATTCCCAAAACAAAAAATGCCCACTTTACCAGAAACAACTGGTAAAACAGTTAATTAAGCAATAAACGGACACATTTTCAACGCGAAATGTGTCCGCACTCTTATGTTCCATAGACAATTACAGACTAATTTAGTGTAGAATTACGATTTAGGTTTTAAATACTTTTAGTTTTATTTTTTATTCATTCAATAACTGGAGTCATACATGAGCGTTTTAGTTGGTAAACAAGCCCCCGATTTTACAGTACCAGCAGTTTTAGGTAACGGAGAAATCGTTGATTCATTTTCATTTTCTCAAGCAACATTAGGCAAATACGCGATCGTATTTTTCTATCCATTAGATTTCACTTTTGTTTGCCCAAGTGAATTGATTGCCTTAGATCACCGTATGGATGAATTCACAAAACGTAATGTTGAAGTAGTTGCTGTATCAATTGACTCACATTTCACACACAACGCATGGCGCAACACACCCGTAAACCAAGGTGGTATTGGTCATGTAAAATACACCATGGCTGCGGATTTAAGTCACTCTATTGTCAATGATTATGACGTAGCTGTTGAAGGCCCAGGTATTGCTTACCGCGGTGCATTCTTAATTGATACTACCGGTAAAGTACGTGCACAAATTGTTAATGACTTGCCATTAGGCAGAAATATTGATGAATTAATTCGTCTTGTTGATGCGCTTCAATTCCACGAAGAACACGGTGAAGTTTGCCCAGCAGGCTGGAAAAAAGGTGATGCTGGCATGAATGCAAATCCAGCAGGTGTCGCTGAATATTTAGCAGATCATGCGGATAAATTGTAATTATTAATTACTTTTTAAAATCCAAATAAAAAAGGTGTAGAACTTATAGGTTCTACGCCTTTTTTTATGCGCCTATTTTAACGTGGTACTAATTGAATCAAATCGGGTTGCTCTATGAGTGTTTGACTGGAAATAAAACCAAGTTGTCCTGCTCGATAAATATGCGAATAAAATAATAATGATGCAGGGACTTTTTCACTATCAACTAAAACAAAACCTGCTTTATTTTCCTCAATCCAGTTTTTTAACATTTCTGGCGAATGCAATAATGTCAAAGGTTGAGTTAACCGACCCGTAAATTGAAACTGATCATGATATTTTCCAGAATAAAAAGCCACACCTTTATCTTCTAAACGCAATTGGGCGATAGTTTTCGCAATCGGTTGCGTATCAAAACGTGGCGCATTAATTTCTAAATACATTATTGCTAATGTACTTGGAATCGCAATAGAAATTAAACAACTAGTCAGCATGATGTGATTAAAATTGTTTACTTTAAACATCGTCAAACCTACACCAATTAGCGTAGCGAGCCCCAATAACCACATTGTATTCAATCCAATATTAAACCAATGGGTTTGCGTATTCACTAACATGAAACTTACCATAAGCAATAAAACCATGCAAATTCCAACCCATACAGTTAGAAATGCCCGCCTCCATGATGCTATATCGTGTATTTCATCTGCCACTCGCGCTAGTAATAACGCCAGTGCAGGCATGAGAGGAAGTAAATAATGGATACGTTTGCCGCTTACTAGCGAAAAAGCAATGAATACCGGCAATGCCCAAGCAATACAAAAACGAACACCGTAATCATTAAATGATAATTTTCTGATACCTTGCCAAAAGGGTTTAAACAAAAGCCAGGGTAAAAGTAAAAGTGGTAAACGCACTAAATACCACCAAAATGGCAATTTATGCGCAAAGGATTCAACGAGACGCCCGCTGGTTTGCCCGAAAAAAATCGCATGTCGATAATCATCCCCACCGCTAATTCCAGCAGGAATTGCCCAAGCAAGTGCAATGGCAGCACCAATAAAAATAGCCGCGACTAATTTCAAATAAAATGAACGCCACTGAAAATGAATGGATTTACTTTGCAGCCACCACGGTGCAAGCAGTGCAACAGGTAAAATCTGCAGTAGCACCACAGGACCCTTACTTAACACCCCGCCACCTATCGCAACACCAAGCAAAAAAAGGTTACGCCATGTTGACGTTTGTGCAAGAGATAGAATGCTATAAATAGCAAGCAATACAAAAAATGCCAATAGCATATCAAACATCGTCAGCGTGCTATAAATCAACCAAAACGAGAAACCAAGCAGAATAAAAGGCGTGTTTTGGGCGATACTAGGACGCTGTGGCCATAATTTTTTCGCTACAATACCTGAAAGCAATGTTGAGCCGAGTGCAAATAAAGGCGAAATTAGACGCGCCGTCCATTCATTTACCCCAAATAGGGTCCAACTGAGTTGCATTAGCCAAAATAAGAGCGGGGGTTTATGGCTGTAAGTTTCACCATTTAAATAAGGAACCAGAAAGTCCCCGCGCGTCCACATCTCCCATGCAACACTCACATAACGCGTTTCATCAATAGGCATGAGAGGGCGAATCGCTAAATTAACACCAATCAGCAAAAGCCATAAAATAACAATTGGCATAACGAAATTACTCTATTGACTCGGTGTGTTTTTCATTGAAGACAAAATAGAGATTGCGAAAATAAATGAATAATCCGCTCGCCTGCCCAAGAATAAATACGGGATCTCGACGATAAATGGCATACGCTAGTAATGTGACACCACCACTGATACTGAAATACCAAAAAGCAACAGGGAACACACTTTTCTTTTCTTTCTCGCTCTTAATCCACTGCACAATAAATCGCGCCGAAAACAAGGCCTGCCCTAAAAAGCCCACGCCAAGCCATATCATTTCTTGAGTGATTTCAATGTTCAATTTCGCGTACCTCAGTAAGTTTCAGGCGTGTTTTAAGCCACATCACGCCAAGCGTGTCACTAATACCAACCCATAAACGATCAAGCGTACCATAGTTTGACACACCACGCTCACGCGCACGGTGGGACACGGGAAGTGAAATAACGAGGTATCCACTACGTTGCATCAATGCGGGCAAGAAACGATGATAATGATCAAAAAAAGGCAGTTGCAATGCAACTTCACGCACAAATACTTTCAGGCCACAGCCTGTATCGGGCGTCTCATCACCAAGTAATCTTGAACGAATACCATTAGCAAATTTTGATGAAAACAAACGCCACGCAGAATCGTGTCGCTTATTGCGCCAACCTGCAATCATAGCGAGTTTAGGCGTGATTTCACGCTGCGACTTGAGATGTTCAAAAAGAGAAGGAATATCAGCGGGATTATTTTGACCATCTCCATCAAGGGTTGCGATAAATGGGTATTTAGCGGCCTTAATCCCCGTATAAACAGCCGCGCTTTGTCCACAACTTTTCTGATGCTCAAAAACACGCAAGTGCGGCAGATTTTTTTGCGCTTTCGCTAACACTTGCGCAGTTGCATCGGAACTACCATCATTAATATAAATAATTTCATAGGCATCAAAATCCAGCAAAGCAACTACGATTTCATCAAGCAAGGGCTGTATATTTTCCGCTTCATTATGGACAGGAACGACAATAGAAATCGTCATAAGTACCTCTAATTTGTAAATTGAACCATAAAAAAAGGGCTACATTTTAAAATGCAGCCCCTTTTTTTTTGCCGATATGCAGATTAAAAAACCAACATATAAGCCAGAAAGGATTAACGTTTTGAGTATTGTGGACGTTTTCTCGCTTTGTGTAAGCCGATTTTTTTACGTTCAACTTCACGTGAGTCACGTGTTACGAAACCTGCTTTTCTTAACGCAGGACGAAACGTTTCATCATATTCCATCAACGCACGGGTTAAACCGTGACGAATCGCACCAGCTTGACCTGAAGGGCCACTGCCTTTAACGATAATATTTAAGTCGAATTTGCCGATCATATCAACACATTCTAAAGGTTGGCATGACACCATTTGATCTGTTTTACGACCAAAATATTCTTCTAATGTTTTGGTGTTAACGATAATTTTGCCAGTACCTACTGTTGCATAAACTCGCGCTGTCGCACTTTTACGACGGCCAGTTCCATAATATTGCGTTGCAGCCATGTTCTATTTACTCGCTAATAATTCTAAAACTTTAGGTTGTTGCGCTTGATGATCGTGTTCTGCACCAGCATACACTTTCAACTTTTTGAACATAGCGCGACCCAATGGGTTGTTAGGTAACATACCTTTCACAGCAGTCGTTAAAATACGATCTGGGAATGTTTTTCTTAATTTACCAAGTGATACTGTTTTCAAGTTACCAATGTAACCTGTGTGATGTTGGTAAAGTTTATTTTTTTCTTTATTACCAGTCACACCGATTTTTTCAGCGTTGACAACGATGATGTAATCACCAGTATCAACGTGTGGTGTATATTCTGGTTTGTGTTTGCCACGAAGACGAAGGGCAATTTCAGAAGCAAGACGACCTAACGTTTTGCCTTCTGCATCAACCACATACCACTCGCGTTTTACTTCTGCGGGTTTTGCGCTAAATGTTTTCATTGTATTTATTTTTTATCAAAAAATCTCAATAATTTGAGAGCTAAAATTTCAAGTAAATCACCAGCTTTCTTAGCCGATTCTTATGCCACCATTATAGACTAGGATGCCCCTAGATAACAACCCGTATATGACACGAATTACTTATAATTTAATATTTAGTGAATGTAATTTACGATATAAATGCGTTCTTTCCATACCAACGACCGCCGATAATTTCGCTACACTACCGCCAATTTTCTCAAAATGGTATTCTAAATACGCTTTTTCAAAATGATCTCTTGCCTCTTTAAGCGGCAAATTAAAGAACTCCGGCACAGAAGACATCGTCATTGAATCACTGCTTATCATGCCAAGCGCATTTTTCACTTCATCGAGTTCAATATCCTCACCCACGCCTAGAATCATCAAGCGTTGCACGACATTTTTTAACTCACGCACATTGCCATGCCAGCCATAATTGCGTAAATAATTCTGCGCTGCCATTGAAAAACGACGAAAGGCTAACTTTTCATGCGTCACAAAATAATCAACATAAAAATTCAATAACGCAGGAATATCTTCACTGTGTTCGCGTAGCGGTGGAATAGCTAACGTGACTTCATTGAGCAAATAATAGAGTTCATGGCGAAAACGCCCAAAACGCACTTCATCATCAAGCACCATTCGCGTTGAAGCCGCAATATGCACATCGACGTTCACCGCTTCACTGCCACCCACGCGTAAAAACGAACGTGACTCAAGAGCGCTTAATAAACGCAATTGTGTTTCCTTGTCCATATCGCCAATTTCACCCAAAAACAACGTCCCTTTATTCGCTCGCTCCAGCAAACCTTGATAAACACGATGTCCGTCTTCCTTACCAAAAAATTCAACGGCTGAATTTTCAGGTGAAATACTGCCTACAGCCACATTGATAAAAGGACCATTGCGATGCGCACTGTTATTGTGCAAATACCGCGCATATAACTCTTTCCCTACGCCCGCTTCGCCGACAAATAGCACACGCGTGTCATGCTGCGCTAAACGCTTTAATTGTTCTTTGGTTCGCGCAACAACTGCGCTTTTTCCCACCGGTTCTATATCCACCGTCACAGACTGCCAACCACCTTTTTCGTGTTGAGCAAGCTCAAGAGCTCGTCCAACCACGAGTAATAACTTGGCCAGTGAAAGCGGTTTTTCCAAAAAATCATACGCCCCCAGACGCGTTGCTTCAACGGCAGCCTCAACTGAACCATGCCCTGACATCATAATGACGGGACATAGCATTTTATCTTCAGCTAACCATTCTTTAAGAAGTGTAATGCCATCGGTGTCTGGCATCCAAATATCAAGCAAAATCAAATGCGGTTGCATCGTGCTTTTTAATAATTTAGCTTCTGCGGCATTCTCGGCTCGACTGACTTGATAGCCTTCATCTTCGAGAATTTCGCTTACTAAATGACGAATATCGGGTTCATCATCAACAACTAAAATACGGGGTGATTGATTGCTCATAAAAAATTCTATTAATTTACTAAAATAATGAGAATCATGGCACTGTCTGCGGTGAGATGCAAACGTTTATGCTTTTTTATATGAAAGGCAATTGTGTTGTAGAATGGACGCCGATCACTTTATTAATTTCAAGAGGATTTCTCGTGTCACAAAAATTATCTGCTCTTATCCCCGCTGGCGTTGTTACTGGCGAAAATGTGCAAAAAGTCTTTGCATTTTGTAAAGAAAATCACATGGCATTACCTGCTGTTAACGTGATTAATACTGATTCGATTAATGCCGTTTTAGAAGCCGCAAGCAAAGCAAATTCAGCAGTCGTGGTTCAGTTCTCCAATGGTGGTGCGCAGTTTGTTGCAGGAAAAGGCTTAAAACTGAGCGGTCAAGAAGGTGCCATATTAGGCGCAATTTCAGGTGCGCAGCACATTCATACCGTCGCTAAACATTACGGTGTTCCAGTCATTCTTCATACTGACCATGCAGCAAAAAAATTATTACCGTGGATTGATGGCCTGCTTGATGCGGGGGAAAAACATTTCATTGCAACTGGTGAGCCCCTATTTAGTTCACACATGCTCGATTTATCTGAAGAATCTTTGCATGAAAATATCGACATTTGCGCCCACTATTTAGAGCGTATGAATAAAATTGGCATGACACTCGAAATTGAGCTCGGTTGCACGGGCGGCGAAGAAGACGGCGTGGATAATAGCCATCTTGATCAATCATCACTCTACACACAACCTCAAGATGTGGCTTATGCGTATGAACATTTAATCAAAATCAGTCCTCGTTTCACCATTGCCGCGTCTTTTGGAAATGTTCATGGTGTCTACAAACCTGGCAACGTAAAACTGACACCCACTATCTTGCGCGACTCACAAGCATTTGTATCTGAAAAATTTGCACTGTCTAAAAATGCATTAGATTTTGTTTTCCACGGTGGATCAGGTTCATCAGCAGCCGAAATTGAAGAAGCCATCAGTTATGGCGTCATCAAAATGAATATTGATACCGACACGCAGTGGGCAACATGGAAAGGTGTTATGGAATATTACAAAAATAATGAAGGGTATCTGCAAGGTCAAATCGGAAATCCCGATGGTGACGATAAACCCAATAAAAAATATTACGACCCACGCGTTTGGCAGCGTGCAGGTCAACTTGAAATGATTACCCGCCTAGAGCAAGCCTTCGCAGAACTCAATGCCGTAAACAGCTGGAAATAAGTTTTTTCGATACGCATGACGAAAATCACGTCATGCGTATCGCATTATCAACATTAACCATCTACGCAATTTAATTGATATTTTTTCACACGATAACGAAGTGTTTCTCTCGTGGTACCCAAAGCGCGTGCCGCCGCCATTAAATTATTATCTGCTCGCTCAAGCGCTGTTTTAATAATAAATTTATCCATATCCTCAAGCGGCATACTACCATCTAGTGGGAGATGAATATGGGTGGTATCGGCTGTATAAAGTGTGTTATCAACGTTTTTTCCAAGTTGCAACCACTGCACTGGAAATAAACTGCTGTCTGCAAACAACACACATCGCTCAATTACATTACGTAATTCACGCACATTGCCGCGCCAATCGTGAGATTTTAATTTCTTCCATACTTCTGGCGGGATTTGTTTCACTTGACGACCTGCTTTTGCATTGTATTCCGCCACAAATAACGGCACCAACTCATCTAAATCATCTACCGCTTCACGCAAAGGCGGCAAGTTAATCGAAAAAACATTCAACCGGTGATATAAATCCGCGCGAAATGTTCCCGCTTGTGCCATCGATTCTAAATCTCGATTACTCGCGGCAATAATTTGCACATCAACGGTAATTTCTTTTTCACTGCCCAAGCGTCTAACTTTATGATCTTCAATGACTTTAAGTAGTTTAGCTTGCAGTTCTAGAGGCATTTCACCGAGCTCATCCATAAATAATGTGCCGCCATCCGCTTGCTCGAGTAAACCGCGATGCCTTCCTGTTGCGCCTGTAAACGCCCCAGCTTCATGGCCAAAAAGCTCAGACTCTAATAATTCACGAGGCAAAGCAGCGCAATTGACTTCAATCATCGGCTGCAATGCGCGAGAACCGCCATAATGCAAAATACGCGCAATTAATCCCTTACCAGTTCCCGTTTCGCCACCAATAATCAATGCACTAAACGGCACTTGCGTTAATCGCATTAACAGCTTTCGAACATCCTGCGCGGCAGTACTCTGTCCTATAAAAGCGTCTGGCGAATATTTACGATAACCTTGCTTTGTTTCATCAATGACTCGCCGACGCATCGTTGCACTTCGCGCTGCGCTTGCTACAATCAAATCTAAATGATCCAAATCACAATGTTTTTCTAAAAAATCATACGCACCCAGACGCAACGCTCGAACAGAATCTGGCACATTACCAAAAC
>CAJBJW010000160.1 GCA_903953455.1 uncultured Pseudomonadota bacterium
AAATCGGCCCTGTCGTCGATAGATCGACCGTTGGACACGATCCTGCCGTTGACGCAGCCTCAGCAGTCGTCGAGCAACTTGCAACCGTCGTCGAGTCCATCGACGGTCACTTCACCATGTGATGGTCTTAAAAAGCCAATGATTAAGTTGATTAGCGTTGACTTTCCAGATCCATTAGCCTTGCAACGTTTGAAAGAAGCAGCAGAAAAAGCAAAAATTGAATTGTCTTCAAGTCAACAAACCGATGTCAATTTACCCTACATCACCGCTGACGCAACAGGTCCTAAACATTTAAATGTTAAATTAACCCGTGCAAAATTAGAATCGTTAGTTGAAGAATTAATTTTACGCACAAAAGCACCTTGTGAATTAGCCTTAAAAGATGCTGGCGTATCCGCATCTGAAATTCACGACGTTATTTTGGTTGGCGGTCAAACCCGTATGCCAAAAGTACAAGAAATGGTCAGTAAAATCTTTGGACAAGAACCACGCAAAGACGTCAATCCTGATGAAGCTGTGGCCTTAGGCGCGGCGATTCAAGCGGGCGTTTTAGCCGGTGACGTGAAAGACGTTCTTTTACTTGACGTTATTCCATTGTCACTAGGTATTGAAACTATGGGCGGTATTTTAACCAAGTTAATTGAAAAAAATACAACCATTCCAACTAAAGCGCAACAAGTGTTCTCAACTGCTGATGACAATCAAACCGCTGTGACTATTCACGTTCTTCAAGGTGAGCGCGAAAAAGCGAATGCGAATAAATCATTAGGTCGTTTTGATTTATCGGACATCCCACCTGCTTCACGCGGTGTGCCACAAATTGAAGTGTCTTTTGATATTGACGCGAACGGTATTTTAAACGTATCAGCAAAAGACAAAGCCACTGGCAAAAAACAATCGATTACCATTAAAGCATCAAGTGGTTTATCGGATGAAGAAGTTGAACGCATGATCAAAGACGCAGAAGCACACGCGGATGAAGATCGTAAACTGGGTGAATTAGTACAAGCGCGTAACCACGCTGACGGCTTAGTTCATGCAACCGAAAAATCAATTAAAGATTTAGGCGACAAAGTCACTGCGGATGAAAAAGCGGATATCGAAAAAGCGATTGAAGCCGTTAAAGAAGCGCTTAAAGGTGATGAAAAAACCGATATCGAAGCCAAAACAGAAGCATTAGCGGAATTATCAAGCAAATTAGCAGAACGCGCTTATGCACAAGCGAATGAAGGCGGTGAACACGCACACGCTGATCATGCAAAACCTGCTGAAGATGATGGTGTGATTGACGCTGACTTTGAAGAAGTTAAAAAATAAAACTGACTTCTTAAATAATCAAAAACCTCGCTTAGTGATTGCTAAGCGAGGTTTTTTTATGGATGAAATAAAATCGAAAACTTACAAAATATAACGACTTAAATCTTCGTCTTGCACTAATTCGCCTAAATATTTATTCACATACGCCGCGTCAACGACAATATTTTTTTCGAGTGAATCAGGCGCATGAAATGAAATTTCTTCTAATAGTTTTTCGAGCATCGTGTGTAAACGTCTTGCACCGATGTTTTCGGTTGTTTCATTCACTTGCCAACCCATTTCAGCAATGCGTTTAATACCATCTTCCGCAAACGATAACGTCACGCCTTCTGTGCCCAGCAGTGCAATATATTGCTCTGTGAGCGATGCATTGGGCTCAACTAAAATGCGCACAAAATCATCTGCTGATAATGCACTCAGTTCAACGCGAATGGGGAAACGGCCTTGCAACTCTGGGATTAAATCCGATGGTTTTGCAACGTGGAACGCGCCTGACGCAATAAATAAAATATGATCCGTTTTAATGGCACCGTATTTGGTGCTGACGGTACTGCCTTCAACTAAAGGCAACAAATCACGCTGAACCCCTTCACGCGATACTTCACCGCCACCACCGCCAAGTTCTGAGCGTTTGCAAATTTTGTCGATTTCATCTAAAAACACAATGCCATTTTGTTCCACAGATTCAATAGCGCGTAGACGAATATCATCTTCATTAACCAGTTTTTCAGCTTCTTCATCTTGCAATACTTGAAGTGCTTTGGAGACTTTCATTTTGCGTGATTTCGTTCTATCCGAGCCCATGTTTTGGAACATACCTTGCAGTTGACTGGTCATCTCTTCCATTCCTGGAGGCGCCATAATTTCAACACCAATGGACATTTGTACTTCAACTTCAATTTCTTTATCGTCAAGATCACCATTGCGCAATTTTTGACGCATCTTAATACGAGTGGCATCACCGTTCTCTGAATCCGCTGGCGTCCAACCTTCTGCACGAGGAATGAGAATATCCAGCACACGATTTTCAGCCGCTTCAACCGCTTTCGTTTGCATTTTTTCCATTTCAACCATACGCGTCATTTTGACTGCCGTATCAGCTAAATCACGGATAATCGACTCGACATCACGCCCAACATAACCTACCTCTGTAAATTTTGTTGCTTCAATTTTGATAAACGGTGCATTAGCCAATTTGGCAAGACGACGGGCAATTTCTGTTTTCCCAACGCCTGTAGGTCCAATCATTAAAATATTTTTTGGGGTAATTTCATCACGCAACGTGCCTGAAATTTGCTGGCGGCGCCACCGATTACGGAGTGCAATCGCTACTGAGCGTTTTGCGCTTGCTTGACCGATAATGTGTTTGTCGAGTTCACTTACAATTTCTTTAGGTGTCATTTGAGTCATGCGTTTTTACTCTTTAGGTTCAACAGGTTCAGCGTCTAATTCTTCGATGCGCAAATTATGATTGGTATAAATACAAATATCTGCAGCGATATTAAGCGAACGCTCAACAATTTCACGCGCACTTAAATTCGTATTTTCCAAAAGCGCCCTCGCAGCCGCCTGCGCAAAAGAACCACCCGATCCAATAGCCATTAAATCAAATTCTGATTCAGGCTCAATGACATCGCCTGTACCCGAAATAATTAACGACGTTTTAGAATCGGCAATCGTAAGCAGTGCTTCAAGCTTGCGCAATGCTCTATCTGTTCGCCAATCTTTTGCCATTTCCACCGCGGCGCGTGTTAAATTACCCCGATGCTTTTCGAGTTTACCTTCAAAATGCTCAAACAATGTAAACGCGTCAGCGGTTGCACCGGCAAAACCAGCAATGACTTTATCGTGGTAAATACGACGCACTTTACGCGCGTTCCCTTTCATAACGGTATTGCCTAAGGTGACTTGCCCATCACCGCCAATAACGACTTTCCCGTCGCGCCGTACTGAAAGTATAGTGGTTCCTCTGAACACAGTTTCTCTCCAAATCAAAAAAAAACTATTTTACCAGTAAAATCGATTATGACATGTAAACTTGAGTAAAACTTAAGGTGATTGCCGCTTTCATCAAAGCGGCAATAATGACTTTATGCAAAAAAACACTGTTTCGACGAGTCAAATGGACTACACCATTTTCATGGGCACACCGATAAGTGATTGAAATAGAATCCAAGCTGTTACAGCAAGTGCAATATAAGCCACTTTAATCAAAAAGGGCATTAAACTATTTACGGATTTATTTTTATTATTGTCGTTCATTATATATTACCTAGTTAAGGAATTACTCATTCGACAAGCAATTCAAAATCATCTTTATCTACACCACAATCAGGGCAACTCCAATCATCTGGAATATCTTTCCAAAGCGTACCAGGCTCGATTCCACTATCAGGATCACCCAGTTCTTCATCATAGATAAAATCACAAACTTTGCATTGATATTTTTTAAAAGTAGACATAGTATTTCCTTTAATGATTGAATATTGAATTATAAAAAACGTTTATTCCATACTAATACAGTAGGTTTAAAGTACAATATAAACGCCCAAGTGATATACCATTCACTGGGCGTTAAAATTAAATCTTATTTTGGTAACTCGACTTCTTTTGGCGCTTCTTCAACTACTTTTTGAGTTTCTTGCGCTTGAGCCTGAGCCTGAGCTGCTTTTTGTTTTTCTTCTGTCGCTTTTTGTCTATCTGCGGCTTTTCTAGCTAACGCTGCTTTTTGATCTGCCGCTTGACGTGCAGCAGTGCTACCTGTTTCCATGCCTTCAGCATGCGTTATAACAGGTGATAGCGCTAATGACATCAAGCAAACTGCTAATGGCAACATCATTTTTTTTGATTGAATCGGTAACATACTCACCTCGAGTGAAATAGTTTTTATTAGAATTCGATTATACAAACGTTTGACGCATTTCAAGTCTAGCAGTGAATTGGTTTATTTAAAACAAAAACGCCCTGTTTTGCGTTGTAATGACAAAAAGGGCGTATATAAAATAACCACTAGTGAATATGCACATCGCGTGATTTTACAGCATCACTTCTCAGTAGCGTGTATTTTTCCTCGGATGCACCTTTTATAGGTAAACCATCGCTATTAAGTTGAACCAGTGCATTATCATCTTTGATAATGTATTTGCGTTTTGAACCATCTTTATTTGACGTTAAAACCAGTGTTTTACTGTCATCATCCCAATTGTATTTTCCTTTTTCAAAATACTCACGGGCAGATTCTTTCGTGTATTGCGTGACTAATAAATAATTTGTGTTGTTTTTCAAAGACAGTGTCATTTTCACGCCAAGGCAATCATCACAAGGCAAAAAGCCATAATATACGCCACGGTATTCTTGACTTTTATCAACATGTTCACCGTGATCGACACTTAAACTGCCTTCTTGCATGAGTGTGGTGGCGCGTGAGCGCAAATAACTTTCTTGCATTTCACGATCACTTGCGGCCATCGACGGCATACTCGCAAAGAAAAACAGGATAGCGAACAGAATCAACGCTAAACCATATTCAAATTCTAATTGTTTTTTTGCGTCCAACTTTTTGGCTGATACTTTCATAGCGACATCTCCAAAGTAGGTAGAGAGTTAATTATTTTTGTTTTTTTAAGAAGTTCACCGCGACGAACCCCAACTCGCTCAGAACAACTACCCACTATAATACTATGAAATTAATTTTTTATGAAAGAAAACATTTAAGCTCAAAATAGCTCTGTACTATTATCCTTTGCAGTCTAGCTAAGTTAAGTGTCCAGTTTTACTTGACCATTACAGTAATGGTTGAATGAGGAACTTAGAATTTATGATCTATTTTTGCTTGCTTCATAATTTCATTTGCGGTGATACGCGACTTGCAGTTATGCGGGACAGTAACTGGTTTATAGCCCTCTTTGCCCCAATATTCATGCGAACCTTTACCAGAGCGCAATAACATCCATCCATGTTGCGCCAACATCTGCTTAACTAATTTTTCGTAACCATTCATGCTAACGCAATATGATTTTTGTAAATTAAATCTGCGTTATGTACCGGATTTTGTTTATTGAGCGTCATTAGCGTTGTAATAGCTTCTTTTACTTCAAGCGTTAAGTCACTAAAGTTTTCAGCTTCAAGCACAAGTCCATCAACGTCTTTGCTCGTTGCCACATAGACCTTTGCGTCTTCATCAAAAACTATATCTACGCGTACAATCAAATTAAATCCCAATCTCGCAAATAATTCTGAAAATGGATAACCGATAGGATAATTCATAATGCCAATCTCTTTGTTTTAGGTGCTTTCATCATTTTCATCATCAATCAAAATGCCAGTGCTGTCAACATTTTACAAGTATTTTGCGAATACCGCAGAGTAGTCAAATAAGTGTAAAACCAGTTACATTTTTTGGATAACTATCC
>CAJBJW010000161.1 GCA_903953455.1 uncultured Pseudomonadota bacterium
CAATAATTTAACGCTGATGGCGCTCACTATTTCAACTGGCTTTGTTGTCGACGATGCCATTGTGGTGCTTGAAAATACCAATCGACATATAGAAAAGGGCATGCAACCGTTTAAGGCGGCATTGCTTGGTGCTAAGGAAGTTGGCTTTACGGTGCTTGCGATGAGTGTGTCGCTGGTGGCGGTGTTTTTACCGATATTGCTGATGGGGGGTGTTGTCGGACGTTTGTTTCGAGAATTTGCAGTCACGTTGTCTGCGGCAGTGTTGGTATCCCTGCTAATTTCGCTAACGTTAACGCCGATGCTTTGTGCGCGATGGCTAGGCGATGAAGCGCCAAAACATGGCTGTATTTATCGTGGAATTGGTTATGCGTTTGATTTTTTGCAAATGGCTTATGAAAAATCACTCCGTTGGGCGCTGCGTCACAGTCGCATTATGCTGCTGATTTTAGTTGGAACGATTGGTCTTAATGTTTATTTGTATGGCGTGATTGATAAAGGGTTTTTCCCCCAGCAAGATGGTGGTCGCTTAATTGGTGAAATTCAAGGCGATCAAGGAACGTCATTTTTAGCGCTGCAGAAAAAGCTCGCTGAATTTTCAGAGATTATTTTAAAAGATAAGGCGGTACAAACTGTGGTGGGATTTAGTGGAGGCAGTTCAAGTGGGAATAGTGCCCGAATTTTTATCGTATTAAAATCGCATAGTGAACGCGATCCAATTGAGAAAGTCATGATGCGCCTAAGTGAGAATGTGAAGCGCATTCCTGGTGCCAATTTACACATGTTCCCTTCTCAAGAATTGCGTATAGGTGGTCGTCCTTCGATGGGCTCGTATGATTATGCACTGCAATCAGATGAGTTGAATTTACTGCGTGAGTGGATGCCTAAATTGGTCGCCGCCTTATCCAAAGTACCGCAATTGAGCGATGTGAGCAGTAATCAGCAAGATAAAGGTCAGCAAATTGGTGTTGTTGTTAATCGTGAATTGGCGGCGCGTTACGGTGTGACGCAGGAAATGATTGATGCCACGCTCAATGATGCGTTTGGACAGCGGCAGGTATCGGTCATCTACAATCCACTCAATCAATATCGCGTGGTGATGGAGCTGGCGCCTCAATATTGGCAAAGCCCTGAAGCGCTTAACTATTTGTATATCCACGTACCAGCCACAACGCGCGCATCAACGGGTGAGCGTATTGAGTCACATCAAGTGCCGCTTTCGGCCTTTGCGAGTTTTGCACCTACCAGCACACCACTGAGCGTGAGTCATCAAGGGCAATTTGCCGCATCGACGCTGTCGTTTAATTTAAAACCAGGTGTTGCTCTCTCCACGGCAACTCAAATCATTGCGCAAACGATGCAAGATATTGGCGTCCCCAATAGTGTTCAAGGCAGTTTTCAAGGGTCTGCGAAAGCGTTTCAAGAATCACTCAAAAATCAGCCGTATCTTATTTTAGGTGCGCTTGTTACGATTTATATTGTGTTAGGTGTGCTTTATGAAAGTTATATTCACCCGCTGACTATTTTATCCACGCTCCCTTCTGCGGGCGTTGGGGCATTGCTCGCGCTGATGGCGTGTGATAGTGAATTTAGTATTATTGCGTTAATTGGCGTCATTTTACTTATTGGTATTGTGAAGAAAAATGCCATTATGATGATTGATTTTGCGCTGGATGCTGAGCGAAAACGTGGCCTGTCATCGGCTGATGCTATTTTTGAGGCTTGCTCTCTGCGTTTTCGCCCCATTTTAATGACCACGCTTGCGGCTTTATTTGGTGCGTTGCCGCTTGCACTGGGAACCGGTTATGGTGCTGAACTGCGTCAACCGCTGGGAATATCCATTGTAGGGGGATTGATTTTTAGTCAATTACTCACGCTTTATACAACGCCCGTGGTGTATTTGTATTTAGATCGTTTTCGTTTATGGTTTGCAGGGCGCTTTTTGATGCCCCGTATTGTTTAAGTGTTGCTGAAGGGATTTCATGACCAATCATTTTAAAAAACTAGTCATAGTAGGGCTTAGCGTTCCATTGGCTGCTTGTGTGCTGGGGCCTGATTATGTTCGCCCCGAGGCAATTGTGAGCAGTGAGTTTAAAGAAGTGGATGGCTGGAAAGCCGCGCAGCCTCTCGACCATGTTCTTCCAACAAATTGGTGGGAAGTGTTTCACGATACGAATTTAAATGCACTCGAAGCACAAATTGCCAGTGCCAATCAGTCCATCTTGCAAGCGCAGGCGCAGTATCATCAAGCACAGCATTTAGTGCAATCGGCGCAATCGGCTTTTTTTCCGCTAATCAATTTAACGGGGAGTGCCGACCGTTTTCGCGCAGCTAGCGGGCAAAGTGCCGCTATTCCCGGTGTGCGTAATTTATTTGGCAGTGCAACCGCGGTGGCGTGGGAACCCGATATTTGGGGAAGTGTAAGTCGAACAGTGGAAAGCAATACCGCCAGTGCGCAAGCGAGTACGGCAACACTGCA